>DATGFZ010000090.1:0-16528 GCA_035308805.1 Puia sp.
GGAGAGGCGATTAAATTTCAAACAACAAAAACTCCGCTGAACCCATCACAACCGGACACCGCAAAAAAATCACAGGATTTTTTCCAAAGTGAATTTGATAAAGAACCAAAAGATACCAGTGCTCGGGCGAAAGTGGCAGAATTACAAAGACAGGAAGAAAGAGCAACACAGGTTGAAGAAGAATCAACATTGAAAAAAGCCAAACTGCTGAATTATAAACTAAAATTTTCAGTTGATAATTTCACAGCTGGTTTTAACAATGACGTCCTCGTTAATCAATACCAGCCATATTCCGGATCACTGCCGGTCAGCTTAAACGGCGTTGATGCATTTAGCGGCATGTTCAAGGCATCTGTTTTTGATTTGTTTGAAGACATCCGGTTTACCGGAGGATTCCGGTTGCCCTTTTTCAGCGGAAGTGACAACCAAACACCTGTTAGCACAAGCGGCAACGTATTTATGCCAAGCACAGCATCCTTCTTCGACGGCAGCAGTGAATGGTTTGCCCGGATCGATTACCTGAAAAAAATTGTTGATTTTTCATTTTTGTATTATCGCCAGACACAGGTTGGCCAGGCGCAGATCAACCAAAGTCCGGACTCCGCAGTAACGCCGGGCACGGTGACTTATGCCAAATCGTATTCCAATTTATACCAGACCATCATAAAATACCCGTTTGATAAGATAAGAAGTTTACGGTTATACCTGGGCGTTCGAACCAACAAATGGGTATTGCAGCCGGCCGGCTATTTTCAGAATGGGGTCCCGGCACTCGATTCGACATTGCTCAAGGCAGGGGATGTCAACAAGGAAACCTATGCCGTATCAAGGCTTGAATACGTATTCGACAATACGATCTTGAAAGCAACCAATATCTGGTATGGCCTGCGCTACAAAGCATATATGGATTTTGATGTGCAGGTAAATCAACCGGAACTGGGCGAAGGCCGTAAAATGTTCAACTTTGGTTTCGACATAAGAAATTATTATCCCATCTACCGCAACTTTATCTGGGCAGTTCGGGGTGCGGCAGATTTTTCCTGGGGAAATCAAAAAGTAATTTATTATCTAGGAGGAACCGATGGATGGCTTTTCCCTAAAGCAAATAATTTGCCATCGCCGCAGGACGCTTCCTATGCTTTTCAATCGCTCGCTGTAAATTTGCGCGGCTACAACCAAAACGTGGCAAACGGCAACAACGATGTTGTCATCAACAGTGAATTTCGGCTGCCGGTTTTCGCGACATTGTTCAACAAGCCGATCAACAACGCGTTTCTTCGGAACTTTCAACTTATACAATTTTTCGATTTTGGAACTGCATGGAACGGCAGCTATAATAAAATCAGCCGTCCCATTTCGACCTACACACTTCAAAATTCCGATGTTACGGTGTTGATAAAAGCAGGCGGGATAGGGCCTTTGGCCGGCGGTTACGGCTTCGGAGTCAGGAGTACGCTCCTGGGGTATTTCCTTCGTCTTGATGCAGGATGGCCGATGAACGGATTTTTCCGCGGCGGGCCAACCTGGTATTTTTCGATGGGCGTCGATTTTTAAAAAAAGAAAAATTTGCACCGGGCTGAAGTCATTTTTTTCACCCCGTGGCGGTTATTGCGTTTGAGGATGACAATGTTATCGTTGACCCGCCACGACCGGCTTTCTCATGATTCATTTTTTACGGTCAGGTACATCAGGGTCATCAGGATTGAAAAACAAAATATCATACCCCATCCGTCCCGATAAAATAAAGGATGTACAAGCATTCTGCCTATATCATAACTCAGCCCTAAAGGATTGGTAATGATATCCCAACTATTAAACCGCAAATATCTTCCGATATAAATTCCCAACGAATTGAGCCACATTACAGGGTATACAAAAAAAAATTCCTGGACTCCGGGAAAATAACTGCAGCATATTTTTTGCATTTTCCCGAAGGAAATCATTCCTAGCAATAAACCATTCCATGCAAAAGATAAAATCAAGGCAAGGTCAAACCATGCAGGAATGCCATGATCCTTATGGTGATCATTAAGATGGAAGAGGTCAGTTAGGATATAAAATGAATTGGGGATAAACAGCAGCCACCCTAAAAAAAATAAAAAGACTGTCCAGCCTTTTAATGCCAAAATGTTTTTTTCTACCAATTCTGTAATGAAATAGGGTACCATTGCCAGGAAAAGATTCCATACCAAAAAAACAAAGCTTAGCCTCCCCGTACAAACGATTCTTGCAAAGCATAAACAGCAACTGAATGCCATAGACAACAGCAGCAGCCTGTTTGTTTCCTTGCGGAATAAAAAAAACTTCTTTGAATAGGAAGACAAATTTATTTCCATAAGAATAAAAATTTCGGAATAAAAATCAATACCCCTGTTAAAAAAGCTGCGATAGCGGAAATCAATACGGCCCCCGCGGCAACATCTTTTATAAATTGTATCTGCGGATGATCTTCCAGGGAAATAAAATCCATAATTTTTTCAATGCAGGTATTGATCATTTCAGTAATCCAAACCAGAGCAATTGCAAAAACAAGCACGGCCAATTGCAAGGCTGTGATCCTAAAAAACAGGGCAGCCATCAAAACAACGATTGTCCCAAGCAAATGAACAGAAGCATTGTGTTCTGATTTAATCATTTTATGGATTCCTGCAAATGCATAATGGAAGCTTTTCACCCTGCTGCGGAAAGAAAATTTTTGTGTTGGCATTTTTATCATGATTATGATTTTCAAGAAAGTATTTCTGCGCTGCAGTCAAATTTTCTAACTGCTTCCTTTTTTTATAACGGTTTAACGGGGAATCAATCCGAAAATGCCAACACAGCAATCGATAAGTCTCCAACCTGCGGGCATTCCGCGATAATTGCCCGAGATCATCGCAAATGGAATGTTCCGAAACCAAAACTCCGTTAGCGACGGTACAACGGTCAGGCCGCTCAACAATAACATGACCACAATAACCATGGCCATCTTTGCACTTGTTTTCCTGTTTTAGCCGTGGCCGATTTTCCTGGTATAAAAAGAATAAACGGTTGCATGTATGGAAATAACTGTCATGCAAATAATCCATCCTATGAATACCATAAACAACAGGGCGCTTTGTCTCACTTCTATTTCCCTGAGAGACCGGCCAACGGCAACATAACTGACAGGGGAAGCATTTACTTTCATAACCACCATCGCCATGCGTACATCCTTTTGTGGTTGCCAGGTCACCCGATCCTCACCATTAATTTTTACAACATCGAAAACTCCCCGAGGAAGAACAGGATTTTTGTTGTTCAGGGAGCCGGATGAACGAACAACGCGCGCATCATGATCGAATAACACCGCAAATACACCCAGACTTTTCACCAGGTCAATGCTATCACCGGGAAAAATATTTTCAATGGAACGCGACTGTTCCAAATGATTTTTGATTTCAGTGGCAAGCGCTATCTGCGGATCATTTGCTGTAGTCCGGTATCCCTGCTGAACCGAAGCATACATCAACAAACAAAGTATTGTTGTGATTATGGAGGCACTAAGATGATTGATGATGATCGAATTTTTCATATTCCAGTTTTAGTTTTGAATGATATTTGTAAGATTTCCGGAGAGATGGATTTCATTCAGATCAGGTTGTAATCTCCTGATCGTTTTTGCTGATTTATGCATCATTTTCATAAAATACTTTTTAAAATCCATGCCCCCTGCAGCAAATACTTTTTTATGCGCAATCCATACAACAAGAGTGGTGGTCAGAAAAAAAAATCGATAGAAAGGGTAAGCAATGTTTCTGCCGGCATTTGTTTTTGATTGAAAAATGATGGAGAGTCTTTCCCGCTGAAACTCGATGTGAGGTGCTTCATCCATTAAAATATCGGTGCAGATCTGTTTCAACAATTGGCAATGGGTCGCTGTCTTCAGCGATTGGTAATATAATTGCGCAGCACTCTCCACCGTAATTACAGCAATCGTCCATAACTCCATACTCGACTGCATATACCGTATCTTTCTAAACAACGTGTCGCCCCAGTTTTTTTTTATCCGAGGCTGATTGATGATGTCAAGATACTTACCGAGATTATTGCCATGCTTTTGTTCTTCTTTAATAAACAACTCAACTGCCCGTACATAAAAAGCATCCCCAATGTTTGCGGCGTATTTTTTGCTGGCTTTCAACAAATGTTGACCGTCTGAGGTTTCGCCGAGTTGCCAGGCTTGCAAAGAAGACAATACCACAGCCATTTCTTTTTCTGAAATGGTAGCGTGCTGCCTCCAGTCAATTCTTTTGGTCTGGAGATTTTCTTTAAAATGGTTGACCCACTGTTCTGATGTTTTCATGACCCTGGTTTTATTATTCTAAAAAATTTTCAATCATGGTCGCTGTTTTTGGAATCAGGCGCATTATGGATTTATACTGACTTCCCGTTGATCCCATACACGATACCAGCGCGATGATAAAAAAAGGAATTGCGATCTCCTTGATATCCAGTAAATAAACAAAAAGCAAGGTGACCAGCACAGTCAATACCATGCCTGTATAAAAAATATATTCGAAAATTTTTTTTGGGTGTATCCCATGGGAAACACCACGGTTGATGATAAAAAAGAGTGTTAAAAAAACCGGAAAGGAAAACAATAAACTGAATGCTAAGCCGATTAACATGTATTCTTGTATGCCGTTGGAAATACTGAATCCGTTGAGGAATAAGGAACCGGCAAATGTGTTTATCGTCACAGCGATTATCCAGATCTTAATGGCTATCCACAATTGAATGAGCGTTTTATTTTTCATGGCTTAATTTTAAAAGTACTTTGAATTACAAAGTATATCGACAAAAAAATTTATTTTGCTCCCCGTATCATATTTTCCAGGCCGCCAAGATGCTCTTTAAATGCTTTTTCACCGGTTTTCGTTATTGAATAAGTGGTATTTGTTTTTCGCCCGATGAATCCTTTTCTTACTTTGATGTATCCGTTGTCCTCAAGGTTTGCCAGGTGGGAAGCGAGATTGCCGTCGGTCACTTTCAGCAATTCTTTCAGGTCATTGAAATTTATTTCTTCATTCACAAGCAAAACGCTCATCACACCCAAACGGATACGACTGTCGAAGACCTTATTTAAATGATCAATCGGATTCTTCATTCTTTACCTTTTAACACGCTCATATTTCCACCACATCACCATTCCATAAATAATATGCATCACCCCAAAGCCAGCTGCCCAAAAATATAATTCATTCCCAATTACCCAAAAACTTACCAGACCCAGGACCAACTCTGCATACCCGAGATATCGTATTTCATCAAAAGTATATTTGGAAGCATTCACCAGGGCCAACCCATAAAACACAAGACAGGATGATCCGATCAATTCATAATCGCCCAATTGCATCATCCGCAAAATAACCATGCCGCCAACGACCATGGGAATAATGGTGTTTATCAAGAGCCTTTTTGCAGTTAGCCCCCACAACGGAATTCCGGTTTTCTTACTCCGCACATAAGTGAAAACAAATGCAAAAACAAAAGCTGCAACAAATGTTATTGCAGCGGTTATTATTAATTCTTGTAACAGTCCCATTTGGGAAAAATTAAAAATGTCATTGCTGGACTTCCCTGAAATCATTGCAGATTTATATTGTTCAATGTGGATCTGAGCGACCCAGGCTCCTGCCAATGCGCAAATGCCGGCGGCAATACCACTCAACCCGCTTAAGCTGATGAAGCGGGAAGACCGTTCCATCATATTTTTGATGTCCTGCAGGGTTTCGAGCGATTCTTCTTTACTATACATAAAAGTACTTTGAGTTACAAAGTAAAATGAAATTATTTGCTTTTCAAATTTTTCTGCAGATTAATTTTTGTCCCGGTTACCTGTCAGCGGGCGCAAACATCCGTTTGCCGTATCAGTTTCTGCTTTCTTATCCTGTATTTGATTCCTCATTCCCATATTTTCGCTAATTTCCATCTGCATTTAAAACTGATTTCATGCCTGAAAAATACATCCTTGCGCTCGACCAGGGCACAACGAGCTCAAGAGCCATTATTTTCGACCATTCCGGAAATATTATCCAGGTCGCGCAGAAAGAATTCACACAATTTTATCCCAATCCGGGCTGGGTGGAGCACGATGCAGAAGAAATCTGGTCTTCACAATATAGTGTGCTGGCTGAAGTGTTGGCCAAGAAAAGCATCCTCCCCACTCAAATCGCTGCTATCGGAATTACCAACCAAAGAGAAACAACCATTGTCTGGGAACGATCCACGGGAAAGCCCCTGCATCATGCCATTGTGTGGCAGGACAGGCGCACGGCGGCATTTTGCGATGAACTAAAATCACGTGGTTTAGCAAAAACGATCCAGGAGAAAACAGGGCTGATCATTGACGCGTATTTTTCAGCAACAAAATTAAAATGGATCATTGAAACCGTCCCCGGCGCAAAACAAAAAGCCGAAAACGGCGAGCTTGCATTCGGCACGGTTGACAGCTGGCTTATCTGGAAGCTCACCAACGGTAACCTGCATGTAACAGATATCACCAACGCATCCCGCACCATGCTGCTCAACATTCACACCGGACAATGGGATGATGAGCTCTTGAAAATCTTTGACATCCCTAAAAGCATATTGCCCACGGTAAGGGCTTCGAGTGAAATTTACGGAACTAGCCAAACAATCGCTCCTAGCACCGAAATCCCGATTGCAGGGATCGCCGGTGACCAGCAAGCTGCCTTGTTCGGGCAACAATGCACACAGGCCGGCATGGTAAAAAATACCTATGGCACCGGATGTTTTATGCTGATGAACACGGGTACAAAAGCATTCCCTTCTAAAAACAATTTGTTGACGACGGTAGCCTGGAAAATTAATAACAAAATCGAATATGCCCTTGAAGGGAGTATTTTTATCGCAGGTGCTGTGGTGCAGTGGCTGAGAGATGGGTTGCATGTTATCCATGCCTCCGCTGATGTAGAAAAACTTGCCACACAAGTCGCGGAGACCCAAGGAGTGTATATGGTGCCTGCGTTTGCCGGACTTGGTGCGCCACACTGGAATCCCTATGCGCGCGGAACAATTTTTGGGATGACAAGGGGTACAACGGATGCGCATATCGCGCGGGCGACACTGGAGAGTATCGCTTACCAAACCAACGACGTATTGAGAGCCATGCAGGCGGATTCCGGAATCCAGATCAGGGAACTTCGTGTTGATGGCGGGGCAACAGCAAATAATTTATTGATGCAATTTCAGTCGGATATTTTACAGGTGCCAGTGGTCCGGCCCAAGGTTTACGAAACCACGGCACTCGGTGCGGCTTATCTTGCGGGCCTGGCAGTTGGTTACTGGAAAAGTGTTGATGATATTCAACAACAATGGCAGGTTGATAAGAGATTTAATCCTGCAATGCCTGTTGAAAAAACAAATGAATTGTTGAAAGGATGGAATCGCGCAGTAAAGGCAACCATCGCATGGGCAGACGATAATGGATAATCCTGTGGGAAGCGATGAAAAGCGCGTCTTCATCCATCTCAGAATTTATCCCGCAAAAAATCATCCGTTGGATAGGATTAGCCAGGCTAAAATCACCGTTCAGACAGATTCAGCGTTCACGTTATACCAATTCCGATCAATGAACCGCCAACAAATGATACAACAATTGGATTCCCCTTCAGGCGAATGGGATATTTGTATTATTGGTGGCGGCGCAACGGGGCTGGGTGCCGCCGTAGACGCTGCTTCACGCGGATTTAAAACAATCTTGCTGGAACAATATGATTTTGCAAAGGGCACTTCGTCACGATCAACAAAATTGGTGCACGGCGGCGTAAGGTATTTGCAACAGGGAAATATAAAATTGGTTATGGAAGCCTTGCAGGAACGCGGAATATTAAAAAAGAATGCACCCCATCTGGTAAAAAACCAATCATTCGTCGTTCCAAATTATAAATGGTGGGAAGGTCCTTTTTATGGCATTGGTTTAAAAATTTATGATTGGATGAGCGGAAGTTTGGGATTGGGCCCATCGCAGTTGTTGTCAAAGGAACAAACCCTGGAGCGCGCACCCACACTCGATGCGGAAGGATTAAAAGGCAGCGTGTTATACCATGACGGTCAATTTGACGATGCGCGCCTAGCCATCAACCTGGCTCAGACCGCCTCAGAGAATCACGCAACCCTCATCAATTATTGCGCGGTAACAACCCTGTTAAAATCAGCCGAAAAAATTACCGGTGTCTGCGCGCATGATGCCCTGAACAAAAAAAATCATGAAATAAAAGCCAAGGCAATCATCAACGCTACCGGCGTTTTCACCGATTCCATTTTAAGAATGGATGACGCGGCAAGTGAAAAAATTATTTCACCAAGCCAGGGAGTGCATATCGTGCTGGATAAAGAATTTTTACCAGGAGAATCGGCCATCATGGTTCCCCATACGGATGACGGCCGTGTGTTATTTGCTGTGCCGTGGCATAATAAAATCATTATCGGGACAACGGACACGGCAGTTAATGATCCGATGCCTGAACCCATTGCGATGAAAGAAGAAATACATTTTATCCTTGAACAAATCGGAAGATATCTTAGCAAAATTCCAACGGTAAAGGATATCCGAAGTGTGTTTGCCGGTCTACGCCCACTGGTAAAAGCCAGCGGCAAAAAAACCGCTGAATTGTCGAGAGATCATGTAATCTCCGTTTCTGATTCGGGATTAATAACCATAACAGGAGGTAAATGGACAACCTATCGCCGCATGGCTGAGGACGTGATCGATGTTGCGATAGAAAAATCAGGATTGACCAACAATAAATGTATAACCAGGACATTGAACATCCATGGAGCAAGGGAAACCGATGATTTCAATGCGCCGCTTTATTACTTCGGAAGCGACAAAGAAAAAATTAAATCATTAATTCAAAAAGATAAAACGCTTGATGAATTGATTCATCCGGGACTTCCGTACATAAAGGCAGAGATTGTTTGGGCTGTTCAAAATGAAATGTGCATGACGGTTGAAGATGCACTTTCACGCAGAACAAGGGCTTTGTTACTGGATGCGCACGCAGCCATGGAATCAGCGCCAGTTGTGGCTTTGATGATGGCAAGAGAAATGAACAAGAACCCGGCATGGGTAAAAGAACAAGTTGATTCATTTAATGAAGTGGCAAAAAATTATTTACCGGCAATAGCGGGTGATGAATAATGAGTAGCCGGGGGCTGGAATCCGGCAGATTGCCAGCCCCCGACCATTCTCTTTTACACATTAACTCTAAATCGAAATCTCATGACACCTTTTCTAGGCGAATTTATCGGCACTGCTCTATTGGTTACTTTAGGCAACGGTGTGGTTGCAAATGTTGTACTTAATAAAACAAAAGGCAACAACAGCGGATGGATCGTTATTGCTTTTGGCTGGGCGATGGCTGTCTATGTTGGCGTTTTTGTTTCTTCGCCTTATAGCGGGGCACATTTAAATCCTGCCGTGACGCTTAGCCTGGCGTTGGCAGGAAAATTTGAATGGGCTTCCGTAGCCCCGTATATATTGGCACAGCTTGCAGGGGCGATGGTTGGCGCTTTGGTGGTGTGGATCACTTACCGGCAGCATTTTAATGAAACAGAGGATGCCAATGCGAAACTCGCTGTATTTTGCACAGCCCCCGCTATTCGCAGTCCTTTCAATAACTTTATCTCAGAACTCATCGGCACTTTCGTTTTGGTTTTTGCAGTTTTGTATATTGCCAATCCGACAATCAATTTCAATAACACAGATGGTAAAATGGGGCTCGGCGCGATCGGGGCATTGCCGGTGGCCTTCCTGGTATTTGCGATAGGTCTTTCCCTGGGCGGACCGACGGGTTATGCCATCAATCCTGCAAGGGACCTGGGACCGCGAATTATGCATTATGTTTTGCCAATACCTAAAAAAAGAGATAGCGACTGGGGCTACGCGTGGGTTCCCGTTATGGGCCCGGTAGCCGGTGGTCTGGTTGCGGCACTGATTTATAAAATGATCTGATCGCAAAGTATCTTTTTTTAAAAGGAAATCTTCTGTTCCTGGTCAGGCTGTTGCATGGGAAAATATCCCAGATCATTGACCGGAATCAAAAGATTATGCCGGTGTCTATTTACGCAAATGGATCTGTGCGGTCATTCAGCAATCGTCCATCGCTTGTAAAATCAGGCGACAGGCGTTTTTAATTTCATCCGGAGTAATAATTAAGGGCGGCGCAATGCGCAAACAGTTCGGCGCAAATAAAAACCAATCGGTGAGTAATCCATATCCAAGACATGCCTCAATAATTTTTTTATTTGTTTCAACACTGTCCAATTCAATGGCAATCAATAAGCCTGAAGAACGAACAGCTTGTATTTTGGGGTGAATACACAAGCTGCAAAACAATCTTTCTTTTTCCGCAACCTGTTTTATCCAATCCTGTTCAAGCAGAATTTTCATGGAAGCCAGCCCCGCAGTACAACTCATGGGATGACCGCCAAATGTGGTGATATGACCAAGCACAGGGTTTTCGGTCAGCTTCAACATTAAATTTCTATCGGTGATGAATGCGCCGAGTGGCATGCCGCCGCCAAGCGCTTTGCCGAGCAATAAAACATCAGGAACCATTTCGTGCTGCTCAAAATTCCATAACATGCCGGTCCTGCCAAAGCCGGTTTGTATTTCATCGAGGATTAACAGGGTTCCTGTTTCGGTGCACTTTTTTCTTAGCGCCTTCAGCCATGCCGGGGCAGCCGGGTATACGCCTTTTTCAGCCTGAACCGTTTCTGCAATGACACAAGCTGATTTTTCAGAAATTGATTCAAGGGATTGGAAAGAATTATGCTCAAGATGCAAGATATCAGGCAGCAGGGGACGGAAAGCATTTCGCCAGTATTCATCCCCGATAATGCTTAATGCTCCCTGTGTTGATCCGTGATAAGCATGATTGAAGGCAATGATTTGCGTTCTGTTGGTGGCACGTTTTGCCAGTTTCATGGCTCCTTCCACAGCCTCAGCCCCGGAGTTCGTGAAATAAACTGAATCCAACGATGGAGGTAAATGTTGCGCCAACAGCATTGCATATTGCACCTGTGGGGATTGAATGAATTCTCCATAAACCAGCACATGCAAATATTCGTCGGCCTGTTTTTTTATGGCTTCAATGACCTTTGGGTGACGATGACCGGTATTGCAAACGCTGATACCGCCGATCAGGTCAAGATATTTCTTTCCCGAAGCATCGTATAGATATACCCCTTCGGCTTTTACAATTTCCAATCCTATTGGCGATAAAGAAGTCTGGGCAACATGCTTTAAAAATAATTCGCGGTTATTCATTGTGGCAAATGTCGGATATTTGTGAAAGAAAAGATTTCGGGTGAAAGCACCGGAGCCTGCAAAACTGGTTAAGCCCGAAATCAAGCAATACTGCAACGCAAAAAATCTAAAATAGTAAATCAAATGGCTGTCATACTTCCGGTTGAAGGCGTTTTTCCAAAAATGGGTAATAATGTTTTTGTCGCACCAAACGCAACCATCGTCGGCGATGTGGTTATGGGTGATGATTGCAGTGTGTGGTTCAACACGGTTATCCGCGGCGATGTAAACAGCATCCGAATCGGCAATAAGGTGAACATTCAGGATGGTGCGGTGATCCATTGCACTTATCAAAAAACAAAAACGGTTATCGGTAATAATGTTTCCATTGGTCATAATGCCATCGTACACGGATGCACGTTACACGACAACGTGCTGGTTGGCATGGGCGCCATCATTATGGACAATGCTGATATTGGTTCCAATTCAATCATTGCAGCGGGCGCCGTAGTATTGGAAGGAACCAAAGTGGAAAACGGTTCGATTTATGCCGGTGTGCCTGCACAAAAAGTAAAAGATATTCCCCAGGATCTGATCAGCGGACAGATAGACCGCATCGCGAATAATTATGTAAAATACGCAGGCTGGTTTAAAGAGAAATGAGACGGCACTTCATCGATGGCTGCTCATGGCTGGGGGATTTTAAGACATACAACATTGAAAGTCTGCTATCTATTAACCCTCAGCCGGTAACTTTCCCCTATTGCACTTATAAAATAATATTTGTAAGTTTAATACGTTTATTAGGTACCTATGTTAACCGCTAAATCCGTTATTGTCTTCCTGTTGAGTGCGCTTATTTTCTTCTGCGCAAGTTCGTGTAGTTTATTTGCCCCGAAATACGGATGTCCGAGCAACGGCAAAAATGTTGGTGCGGAAAGAATATTAAGCGGTGAAAAAGTGCCAAAGGCTCCAAAATTTAAATCATGATTTCTATTATAAACACACCTAAATCCCAAACTATGAGCCTCACCCTCCGTACCGATTTTGGTTGTACCGAAGCAGTAATTGACGACGATTGCGGTCTTAAACGTTTTTATGAAGTGGCGAATATCCTTGCTGATGATCTCGACATCCGCTTTTCACAAAAAACAGACGATTTTGATTCGATGATGTGGGACTTTGCATTCAAAGGTCATACGCTCACTTTGCATTACAACATTTACACCGGCATTTCCATTTACCCCAGAAAGTTCCGAGAAGCATTGAGAAAAGATAACGATGCCGTGGTGGAGATTGCAAAATTTCTGGAGACAAAACTGATGATCAACACGGCCAAAAGATTCTTGTCGTGATCAGTAAATTGCCTGATTGATCGAATCCAGAATGTTGCAGTAACTGATGTACCGTTCAACATGAATTTTGCCCTCAGCGAGGGCTTTTTTTATTGCGCACCCCGGTTCATTGAGGTGAAGACAATTATTAAACTGGCAATCATTAATGCGCAAGCGCATTTCCGGAAAATAATGGGACAACTCCTGCCTGGAAATATCAACCAAACCAAATTCACGCAGACCCGGCGTATCAATAATTTGTCCGCCTGATTGAAGATCGTGCATTTCCGCAAAGGTAGTGGTATGAATTCCCTTGCCACTCCATCCGCTGACGTCGTGCGTTTTCAGCGCCAGCTCAGGAAGCAAAATATTGATCAAAGAGGATTTGCCAACACCCGAATGACCGCCCAGCAAAGTGATCTTATCTTTCAATAAATGCTTGAGTTCATCAATGCCTCTTTCCTCTTTGACGCTCACCATCAAAAGCTTATAACCCACATCACCATATATTTTGCCCCATTCTTCTGCCCTGGCAAGTTCCTTATTTCTATAGATGTCTGTTTTATTTAAAGCAATTATTGCAGGAATATGATACGCCTCGCAGACAACCAGGAAGCGATCTATAAAACCCTGCGAGGTTTTGGGATCTTTTAGAGTGGCTATCAATAAACACTGGTCAAGATTTGCCGCCACGACCTGGTAATTGATCTTGTGTGAAGGCGCCTGCCTGATGATGTAGTTTTTCCGCGTACGAATTTCCGTTATGGTTGCAGCGTTTTCTGTCTCGTTCTCCATTTCAATTTCGACATCATCGCCAACCGCAAGCGGGTTTGTTGAGGTCATTCCTTCCGCCTTAAAAATACCCTTCATGCGCGCATTCCATTTGATGCCCGTTTCGGTTTTGACCAGATACCAGCTGCCTGTCGATTTATAGACCTTTGCTTTCATGAAACACGAATTTACACGAATGGAAATGAATGGGAAAACCGGGAGGAATTTAACGGAGATTACCTGAGCAGACGAAGGAAAGCGAAAGCGGGTCTTCAAAACCCATTGGTCAGTTCACTAAGGGAATTTTCTGAAAATCGTAAACCGCAAAACCAATTCCAAAAACAAAAATGCGGCGCCTGCTATCGCAAAGGGGAAAAATTCTTCACTATATCGTTTGATCGCGGTTATCTCCACTTTTGATTTTTCCAGCTTATCGATATCGGCATAAATATTATGCAGGCTTTCATTGTCTGTTGCGCGGTAATATCGGCCGCCGGTCTCGTTAGCGATTTGCGTGAGCAGCTTTTCGTCAATGCTCACTTTTTCTTTTTGCATAATAACACCATTGGAGGTCTGGACGGGTACCTGGGCAAAACCTTCCGTTCCCATGCCAATGGTATAGACCCGGATGCCAAATGCTTTTGCCATTTCTTTTGCCGTGTTCGGATCGATCAACCCGCCGTTATTTTCTCCGTCAGTCAGCAAAATAATAACTTTACTCTTCGAGGTTGACGAGCGTAATCTGTCGACACAGGTTGCCAGTCCCGAACCGATCGCGGTACCATCTTCCAGCAAGCCGCTTTGTACATTATATAATTGCGATTTTAAGACGGTGCGGTCTGATGTCAGCGGGCACATCGTAAAACTTTCCCCGGAAAAAATCACCAGCCCTATCCGGTCAGTCGGGCGGTTATCAATAAAGTCAGAAGCCACATTTTTTGCCGCCTCCATGCGGCTGGGAGTAAAATCTTCTGCCAGCATGCTTCCGCTGATGTCGAGACATAACATGATATCAATTCCTTCGCCATTGACAAGCTGTTCATCATTTCTTATTTGTGGTCTTGCCAGGGCAATCGTTATACTGGCGATAACCATTATCCGAAGTATGAAAAGCACATGACGAAAGATATTTTTCCAGGATTTTGTGCGGTCAAAATTGTTTAGGGTAGATACAATAACGGATCCCTGGTTTCTTTCTGTGTTTCGCAGATACCAGAAGATTAAAAAAGGTATAACCGCAAACAGCCCGAAAAAAACCGGGTAACCAAATGTTATATGTTCAAACCAATTATAAAGCACTTCTGTCTATTTCATTTATAATGTCTATGGAAGACCGGATCACTTTAAAACTATGGTCGTTGTCATTGTTACCGGGAATGTATTTCGCAAATTTCACAAAATCACTCATCCTCAACGATTCTGCCAATTGTGAAAATTTTTCCCTCGGCAGGTTGACAATTCTCAATTGCATGATCAGTTCATCATTTGTTTTTGATAAACTGGCTATCTGTAATTTGCGCAGCACATATTTCCTGAAAATATCATTGAGTTGGGTGTAATACGATTTGACCTGCCCCTTCCCCGGCAGATCCTGGCTTTCCAAGGCAGTCAGCGCTTCCATCGCTTCTTCATAAGGCGAAAGCCTGGGAATTTCCGTTTGTTGCGTTAGAACCGCTATTTTTTTCTTCTTAAGAATAAAATAAGTAAATAAAAGAATCGACATTACCGTAACTCCGATGACAATCCAGATCGCGTATCTGACCGACGGGCTTTCCACGTCAATGATGTCTTTGATGTCGTGATAATCCTGCCCAGGGTTAATTTTGGAAAAACTTACCTGTACCCGGATAGAATCCGTAAGGTATTTTTGATTATTGATCATTAGGGCGAGTGAAGGGATGACAAATGTCCCGGAATCAAAACTGGTGAGCGTTACGTCCTGCCGGAAGCTTTTTCCATCTTCATTGACCACGGAATCAATTTTCCCTTTTTCAATATATTCAAAATGCGGAATGCTGTCTAAAACAAACCAGCTCATTTGCCTTCCCAAAGGTAACCTGACCTCCAAAGTTAACTGAACCGGCTCGCCGATAAGGATTTGATTTCGGTTAGCTGTTGCCGTTACTGAAATCTGGTTTTGCGAGAACCCAAACAGGCAAGCGACCGACAAGGGAAATATCCACGATATATATTTTAAATTTCTTTTCATGGATTATCCCCGCCGGTTTCTTCCTACAAAAAACTTTTGTAACACTTTTACGTAATCCTCATCTGTACGAATATGAAGCAGGTCACTGCCTGCCTTCAAAAAAATTGATTTGCAATTTTCCGTTGCCATGAAAAAACGCTGCTGATAATTTGTCCTTACCAAATAATCGTTGGTGTCGATCCATTTGATTTTTCCTGTTTCCGCATCCTGCACTTCCAGCAAACCTGCCTGTGGCAATTGCATGTCCATTTTATCGTAAACTTTAATTCCTATCACATCATGTTTCTTTGACGCTACTTTTAAAGCGTCATCAAATTTATCATCCAAAAAATCGCTCAAAATAAATGTTATGCTTTTTTGCCTGGTGGATCTGTTAAAGAACCTGATGGCTTCGCTGATGTTCGTTCCGCGCTGCCTGGGTTCGGTGGTAAGCAATTCACGAACAATGTATAACACATGATCCCGCCCTTTTTTCGGCGGAATATACCTTTCAATCCTGTCGCTGAACAGGATGATTCCGACTTTGTCATTGTTGTTGATGGCTGAAAACGCAAGTACAGCGCATACTTCGGTGATCAGTTCTTTTTTATTGGCGTAGATGGTGCCGAACAAAGAACTGGCGCTTATATCCACCATAAGCATAACCGTTAGTTCCCTTTCCTCTTCAAACAATTTACTGAACGGATGACCAAATCGCGCAGAAACGTTCCAATCAATAAATCGGACATCATCACCGGCCGCATATTCGCGCACTTCCCGGAAACTCATTCCGCGCCCCTTAAAAGCGCTGTGGTATTTTCCTGTAAAAATATGGCGCGTGAGCCTTTTGCTTTTAATTTCCAGTTCACGGACTTTTTTTAATATTTCTGCTGTCGTTGGCATTGTTGAGATTTGGGTTTCGGATTTTGCGTTTAGGGT
>DATGFZ010000091.1:0-8751 GCA_035308805.1 Puia sp.
TAAGATTTCCAAGATTTTGCGGTACTGAATCCCAACCGTTTTCGGTTTTATTTACTACATAAATGTCATAATTGGGCTTTGAATAATTGCCCTGTGCATAAGGCCTGTTGGATACAAAGAATAACTTTTTTCCGTCAGGCGAAATGAAAGGATCTACGTCAGAATATATACCAGGGGAAAATGGTGCATTTCGCGGTGTAGTCCATTTGCCCTTTTTATATTCTGCTATCATGATAATGCAATAAATCCCATTATTAGATGGTGTGTTAATGCTGAAAACGAAGGAGTTCCCATCTGGCGTAAAACAACCATTCAGTTCGTACATTGGAGTGTTGATTATCCCTTTGGCAAAAAGTATTGGTCTTGGGAGCGGTTCTTTACTGGAATATGAAAAAGTTTGTCCATAAGAACTGATAGTTGAACCAATTGCTATAAGAAATGATAAGGATATATTTTTTTTCATATCTATTAAAATTGTTGTTTTAGAGTTAGCATATTCACTGGTTGCCGCAGTTACTACAATTCCAGTGCATCCTTTCGTCCGGCAAATCTTTGAAGCATATACAGTAGAAAATTTCCGGACTCCCTAAAAGCGATAATTGGGTCAAGGCTCAGACTTCTTGTTCTTCCCGTGTATTTGTCCAAAACAAATAAATTGTAGCAAGCGGGTTAGTCCGAGTAAAATATAATTTTGCAAGTGATTTTCTTTTATCAATTTGACATTTTATATTATTAAATTCTTCCCTTTGAAATTAACGCATCCAAAGCTATATAGATTAGAATCCCACGAAAGGACACCATTGCTCAATATTGAGCCATTGTAAACGCCACTCCTAAATAGCAATGTCATTTCGTCTTTGGAACAGAAAAAACTTATCACAAGACCGGGGATATTAATAAGACTATATTCGTTGTTTTTTGCCAGTTAACGAATAGATTTTTCAGATATTTCCTTATCTGGAATGCATGATTATGCGATTATATATAAACCTGTTTTATATTAATCGTAAGGTAAGGACAAATACATTCGATATCTGGACATCCCCAATTATTTTCTTTTTAAACTGTAGTAAACACGACACCCACATTTACTTTTATGGTAGTAAAACATTATATCTGTTAAATTCAAAAAATGCGTGAGAAAATCACTATAGTCATGGCGATAGCCATCGTTTTTCTTATATCTTGTTCTTCGGGGAACGATCGGATTCCGGCTTACCCCCTGATTCCTGATTATATAGTTAAGATAAATAAGAATAATATTCGCTTGGTTCAGGTGGAAGCATCCTTTCCACTCTTGTATGGTACCTTGTGGATGTCAACAGTAGGCACCGCCCCCTTAACCGATGGTTACGCGACGTTCGTACATGATCTTAAAGCAACAGATGAACAGGGAAATACCATCCCATTACATTCGCTAGGAAAAGGCATCTGGAAAGCGGATGCGCATGGACATTTGATTATTCATTTGAAATATTCAGTGGAAATAGGTCATGACAAGGTGCACTGGGCTGTCTCTTCCGCTTTTGCGAGAGCTTACGCCGTGGGGCAAGCAATTTTTTTTACCGGTCGGACTATATTCATAGCTCCAAAAGGCGACGGATCATCGAAAATCCGGGTGCATTTTACTTTACCGGAGGGATGGGAAATCGCTACTCCTTATTTAGGGCTGGAAAAAAAACTTGATTCCTACGAAGCCAGTAATCTCACTGATCTGTGGGATAACGGAAACCTGGCAGGTCAACTGGAAAAAGAGGAAATAAAAGCCGGCAAATTGCAGATCATAATCGCCGGTTCACTTTCCATGGAGGGAAGCATCCGTCTTTTTAAAAGTGCGATTAGCAAATTGGTAAACGCATATACATCCGGAATGGGTGGCACCCCTGCCGGTAAATTGGTTGTATTGAGCAGCGCCGCCCAGATGGAAGAAGGAGGGGAAACATTTGGGAAAAGTATTAGTTTAATGTTTTACCGGCCGCCAGAAATGTTGGATGCGGAACGATGGGTACATCTTCTTTCCCACGAAGTTTTTCACTTATGGAATGGACAGGCGATGTCTCCTTTAAATCAATCACAAGTGGAATGGTTTATTGAAGGGTACACCGACTATATTGCTGATGTCACAGCGTTAAGGACCGGGCTAATTTCAAAAGACGAATTTTTCAGGCAATTATCCATTTGCGTTAATGTCTATTTACATAATGCGGGCATAATTTCTATGTTGGATGCCGGGGACGATAAGGGAACAAACTATAATATAATTTATGGCGGTGGTATGGCTATTGCTTTTGCAATGGACTTAGAGGCCCGGAAATCCACAGATAATAAAAAAAACCTCATGGGGTTTATGAAAAAAATGTTTGTCACCTTTGGAGTAAATCACAAACTATACACTTATCAGGATATCATAAAGGTAAGCAGCAGCGTTGCTGAAAAGGATCTGTCGGGTTTCTTTTCAAAATATGTAGCTGGTCTCCAAGTATTACCAATTAATACATATTTACAATCAGCGGGCTTGAAGATTGCACAACAAAGTGGCGAAAATCTGATCAAACCTGACCCGGATGCAGGTTTGCAGGAAAAGGCGCTTTTGGAAGGTATTTTGTATAAATAAATAGCCATTTAGTTTTTATCATCTCTAGTTTTTGACGACGAGTCAATTGAGTATCATTTTCGCACATTTGTGTTCTACAACCGTACATGCCTGGCTTATAATCATCTTCGCAACTCATTGAAAAATATCATCTAATATTGGTGGCATAAGTTTTGGACAAAAAATCTGAGATACCATTGATCCCTAATTATATGCATTCCGAACAACTTAAAAATGTGCAGGCAGTTTTTGTGATACCCCCGAAAGTGCACCTTCTGGATATTACCGGACCTGCGCAGATATTTTATGAGGCGGCTTGTAACGGGGCTCCACTGAAGTTATATTTTAGTACCATGTTCCGCGACCATACAGAATCTGACAGTCTTTGCGCACTTTCCTTTAATCAGTTAACACCCTATCACCAACTGAAATTAACCGAAGGGGACTTTGTGTTCGTGCCGGGATTTTCCTATTCTTTAATGACTGACAACTCATTTTTAAATACAGCACGACCTTTTTTGCAATGGTTGACAACTCAGCACCAAAACGGGGCGACGATATGTTCGGTTTGTATCGGGGCGTTTCTATTGGCTGAATCGGGGTTGCTTGACCTGCGTGCCTGCACAACCCACTGGGAATTTACAGAACAGCTGAAAGCGCGTTATCCCATGGTGAAGGTGCAAACCAACCGTCTCTTTGTTCATGAAAATCGAATTTATTCAAGTGCAGGGATTGCGTCCGGCATTGACCTTTCTCTATATCTGCTGGAGCAGCTTTGGGGACCGCATTTTGCTGCTAAGATTGCTAAGGAAGCGGTTGTTTATTTTAGACGTACGTTGGACGATCCGCAACTAAATGTATTTACGCAATACCGCAATCATTTGGACCATCGCATTCATAAGGTTCAGGACATCCTTATACAATCCCTTGACAAGAAGTTTACTTTGGAAGAGCTTGCCACTAAAGTAAATATGAGCCCAAGAAACCTCACTCGCCAGTTTAAAAAGACCTTGGGAGTTACCATTGGCGTTTATCTTGATCAATTGCGAGCAGGACAAGCTGAAAAATTAGTTAGCGAGGGTCATACTATGCAAGCTACTGCTCTTCATTGCGGTCTACGAAGCACTAATCAGTTGCGGTATTTGCTCAAACGATATTTACCCGCTAAACACGAAACGACGATGGCCTGATCCTGAGTAGTTTTGTCCTTTCTTGCCGGCCATTTTCCAGATAACTTTACTGCGATATTAGGATTGTGCAATCGTTACATTAATTGTTTAAGCTTAGGCCGCCCTTTAGGCGGCTTTTATTTTACTGACTATAATCCCATAACAATACTTTCGTGAGCAAAATTGAATTAACATGAAAATTTCTTTTACGTTTTTTTCGTTCTTGATGTTCCAATGCCTGATGATTCATGGCCAGCAGGGGGAAAGATATTACCGGTTCAATCTTATCGATCTGTTTGCGGACCAGCAACTGAAGGAGACAAATAGTTTTACTTTTCTAACTGAAAATACACTTATAGGAAAAGTATTTTGTATCAATAAAAATGACGAAAAGGAGGATATTTATCCAGCTGATCTGGTGTATTGGGTTATTAATGGAACCGCCAAATTAAAAATTGGAAAAACAGTAATATCCCTGGATAAGGGTTCTATTGCTTTTGTACCGCGAAACATGCCGCATTCCTTCTATGATATTACGGTTTCTCTCCAGATTTTTGCATTAATTTCCCTAGAAAATAAAAGCAAACAGGATACGCTAAGTATGAGTTTCACCATGGAACAAATTGAAAAGGAAAGAATAAAGGATCAAAATGTATGGAATCCTTTTTTAAAGCGCCCTTCGATGACTTTTGGTTTGTATATGTTGCCTAAATCCGTAAATGGTGATAGCCTGTTAATCCATCGCTGGGATGAGGTAAATCTTATTACCAACGGCAATGGAAAGTTTCAGGTCAATGATCAAATCATGGATGTTAAACCAGGGGATATTATCTATGTGCAAAAAGGTAACGGCCATTTCTTTCATTCAATTCAGCAGGATCTTGACATATTAATATTTTTTGAGAAAAGATCGGTACAAGAACAATAACGAAAGATTAGGGTCAATAAATGGCAAATTCTTTAATAAGTATTTCATAAATATTAGAGTTGACATGGAAAAAGGTGAAGACCCCGTTTTGACAAAAAAATACTAATCCCTCAACAGATACCCCTCGTTACTTTTCTTATATGAAGGCGGAAATGTGATAAAAATTCTTCTGGGCTCCAGATCAAAAAATGCTCTGCTTGGTGAGGCGAAGTTTGCTTTAGAGGAATAAAATATGCATAGGCGATTATTTTGATATTACTCTGTAAAAAGATCTCTTTAATTCTTACCCTGCAAACCTGTTTATTGATTTTTGCAATTATCAGCTAATATGTTTAAGATATTTTCTCTCAACAATTATTTCCTGCTTGCTAAAATGTTTTTGTTTTTTCTCTGTCTGCAATGGGCAACTGGGCAGGAAGCAAATAGGGACGATTTATTGAATTTCTCTGTTCCGGAGAAAAGGGCGCATCACGCACTGGTGTATGATGAAAAGAATGGTCGGATTCTTTTAACAGCAGGCAGTACACCTGTTGACGGCGGAAAATCATTTATTTTTTACAATGACTTATGGACTTACGATGGAAGGCGGTGGAAAAAAAATGGTAACGCTGGTGACAAACGAAGCGGTGTCCGTTTGGCCTATGATTGTAAACGAAATTGCGTTTATTCATTCGGGGGGTATACGGGAGATACTTCCTTGTGCGATTTGCGGGTCCTTAGAAATGAACAATGGGAAATTGTTTCTCGGCTACCCGAAATGAAGGGGGAAGAAGCGGGACTTGTATATGACGATCGCCTAGATAAGCTTATCCTATTTGGAGGTTCCGGCAGTATGGGGAAAGTCCACGCGGAGACCTGGTTATGGGATGGCAAAGTATGGGAAAAAAGCAAAAGTCCGGGCCCGGATGAACGTCAGGCATTTGCAATGGTTTACGATAGTAAAAGGAAAAAAACCATCGTTTTTGGAGGCATGGGAGGCGATCCCAGATCCATATTCAGAGATACCTGGGAGTTTGACGGGGAAAGCTGGCAGAAGGTTTGCAACAGCACGGGGCCAGGTTTTCGTACTTCGCCAGGATTTACTTTTGATTCAAAACGTGGGTTATTTATAATTTATGGGGGTACTACTGACTTCAAAAGTCTTGGAGATACGTGGGGATGGAATGGTATTGCGTGGAAAAAACTTGCTGAAAATGGTCCGCCTGCACGGGCAATCGGGGGTATGGCTTACGATAAGAGAAGGGACAGAGTGGTATTGTTTGGGGGTATCCTTTACTGGCCGGTTGATGCAAATGATACCTGGGAGTGGGATGGGGCAATCTGGAAAAAAGTTGCTGAATAAAAGGCTCAATCTTAATGTAGAAGGTAATTGCGGTATTAAGGACTCAACTCCCAGTCCATTTTTCAATATAAATCCCGCTACGTTGGTAATGTTAATTTGCAGGTTAATTCCTGATTTCTAAAAAATAAACAATATTATAAACTTATGTTTTTAGAAATGGTAAGATCGATTTTTTATTTAATGCAAATACCCAACCATATTGAATTTCAATAATAATAAAAGCCTTTCAATCCGCAACACTTTTCTTTTCAAGTGATTTATGAATCCTTACCGTTTCAATTAGCGCAGCAGGCCCATACCACGGACGTAATTCCATCTCCAGTACTCCAGCCTTGATTGCCGGATCTGTCTCTGTGAGTTTTTTAGCCTCTTCTATTGACTCTACGTTAAAAATAAAAATTCCCCTTATATTTTGATTGTCCAAAAACGGGCCTGCTAATATCAGTTTGCCTTCTGTAGCCAGTCGAAGAATATTTTTGAGATGCGCGGACTGTATTTTTGCAGCCATGGCTGTATCTTCAACTTTTACTTTCCCCGCTTTTAAAAAAGCAAAAATATATTTTTTCATTCCGTATTCATCTGCGCCTAGTTTCTTAGCAAGGAGAGAATCATAAGCCAAAATGGTAGACCCACCAGTGCCAGGTTGTGCGACACTCGAAAGGTTGAGAAGTAAGAAAAATGAAAAAATAATACTTTTCATATTTTCAGTCATTTTATTAATGAAATATGTAATCGAAATCAATTCCAAGCCAAAATATGGCACCCATCAGGGCAAGTGAAAATAAACAATAGCCGCCATTGGCAAAAATGTACCGCACATTTTTGTTCGGATAAATCTATCATGGGCGTCGCGTGGTCAATGTCTCAGCAAATTCACAATAACTGCAGCGGATTACGTTTACCTGAAATTATTTATTTAACCCTTTCAAGGAATGCCGAAAAATCATTGCATTCTTCGGGCTCATTACTATATTGGCTGTAATGGATATAACTAATGCTGTTTTTTGCCATAATATGTGTAACGGTTCTGACATGTTCATCATGACTCCCATCTTCCAGAGGTATGAAAGCCTTTGTCGTAAAGTCTCGATGGATTTTATCATAATTGCCGATTTCAAATACTTTTAAAGAGGATCCATTGTAGAAATAATTTTCTTCGTAATATGAGGAATCAGGGTTAAACGTAATCAGGATTAAGATTGATCTTTTGCGACCACTATTATTTTTATCATGGAGCTGTATATCCCACTTCAAATAGGTAGTGTCCAAAACCCAGGATATTTTATAGATACCTGTTTCCCGGTATTCCGGCACATGATCCTTCCTGGTATAAAATACTGTTTCTGCCCGCCAGCTGCCCGCAAAAAAAGCCATATCCTTAATTTTTTCTTTAATGTCCTCTGCAGATTTTCTTAATTGGCAATTGACAATTTCATGGAAAAACAAAACAAAAAAAGACAATAAAATTATTTTTTTCATGATGAAGGATATACCCGTCAAAATACGGCTACAAAACTATCATTATCCCCCGCTAATTTTTTTTATTTCAATATGAAAGATGAAATTAGCTATCTGAAAGCGATAATTAAACGGATGAAACCGGAAATAAATGTGAATTAGAAAATGCAGAAATTATTTTTGTAAAACATTAAGGGGACGATCCTTCTTATGAGATGAGTTAAATTTCCAGGTTATGAACTGCTCGAAAAAAGAAAATGCTCAGAGAACGATTAACGATTGTCCGTTTTTTACGTATTCAATATGAGTTCATCATATATTTTATCGAAAATGCATTTATCGTTGACATTGCTGATCCTGTATATTCGTGGACGCAGTCATAAAAACATTCACATGAGTTTTATGGGTTGTTTAGAAAACAATGATTGATCATTGTTATTTTTTATAAATAAAAACAATTTATCATGAAAACTCGTCTACACAAACATTTTTTTCCCGCCATTTCCATTGGTGCCAGATTCATTTTTTTGATTTGCTGGGGCCAACTGCTCTTTTCACAAACCAATCCCGGTATTTCCTATTGCTCATCCAGAGGCATTAGCACCCTGCACGGATATATCGCAAAAATCTCTATGGAAACGATCAATAATTCAAGCGGCAATAACAATGGTTATGGAAACTTCACAAACTTGAGTACAAAATTGCAAAAGGGCGCGGATTACACTATTGAACTTACTCCCGGTTTTGTAAACACCGCCGGAGGTGGGATATTCACCGAATTTTGGTCAGTGTACATTGACTTTAATCAGGATGGAGTTTTTGAGCCTGTTGAAATGGTTGCTCATGGTGATGCCGCTATCAGAATAAATAAAAGTTTCCGGATTCCGTCATCTGCAATTAATGGACCCACCAGAATGCGAATACAAATGCAACCCAGTGCAGAACAAACAAATCCTTGTGCTACCTATAGTTTCGGGGAAGTCGAAGACTATACGGTGGATCTGGTAACCAGCATTGCAGAAAATGTCATATCAGACCAAAAATATGAGGATGTTTTAGCGGACAAAGATACCAGTTCGATTCAGTTATTTCCCAACCCGGCTCATGGGAATATAACGATCCGGCTCAGCAATTTTAATAACAATTTAATCCATGTAAATATCTACAATCAGCTTGGACAAAAAATAAAGGAAGAAAATTCATCCGTATCGGGAACAAGCACTCTTGTGGTCAACATCAGCAATCTACCTCCCGGTTTCTA
>DATGFZ010000092.1:0-5465 GCA_035308805.1 Puia sp.
AGGGGTTATATCAACAAAAATTCTTTAAAAAATATCCAGGGCCTCGGCCAGGAAAATTTCAATACAAAAGCATATTTGCTGGGAGAATACCAGGCTACACCGGGTCAGGCAGCAAAATCAAAAAATAACCCGTTGAAAAATCCTAACGGAACGCCAAGAACGCAGGTAACCTTTGAGGATGGCATTTTATTGCCATCTTACCGTCTGCCAACGGAAGCCGAATGGGAATATGCTGCGCTCGGATACATCAATCAAAATCCGATGGCAAGCAAAAAAGACAATAAGCGCGGCGAAGAATTAATCACCAACAAACAAGTTTATTCCTGGAGCAATAATGTTAACGGGCTTCGTGACACCAAACACGGAAGCTGGCAGGGAACTTTTCTTGCAAACTTCAAACGTGGTTCTGGTGATAACATGGGTGTCGCAGGCGGCCTGAATGATAATGCAGTCTACACGGCTCCGGTGACTTCTTTTTTCCCAAATGGTTTTGGACTGTATAATATGTCAGGAAATGTGAGCGAGTGGGTTGCCGATGTTTATCGCCCGATGTCAGGCCAGGATATGAGCGACGTTGCACCTTTTCGGGGAAATCATTTTGAAACAATTGATATGGGTAAAGAAAATAAACCCGACAGGGATAGCCTGGGAAGAATTAAGATGCGCTATGTGACCGATGACGAAAGCAAAGCCCGTCGTAACTATCAAAAAGGTGATGTCATAAATTATCTTGATGGTGATTCACTGATAACAGGCGTAACCTATAACAGAGATTCGGCAAAAAGTTATGGCTACGGCTTTACCACGCTGATCAGTGATAAATCAAGAGTAGTAAAAGGCGGCAGCTGGGACGATCGTCCTTACTGGTTAAGCCCCGGAACCCGTCGTTTTCTTGAAGAAGATCAGGCGAGCGCGACCATCGGTTTCCGCTGTGCAATGGACAGGGTAGGAAGTCCCGCAGGCAACGGGAGACAAACAGGTATCAATTACCAGGAGCGGAGGCAAAATACAAGAAAGCAATAAAAGAAATTTAAACATAATAAGAAGCCATCTCAAAATTTGGGATGGCTTTTTTGTTATCTAAATTTGCGGGATTATGATCAGCACAGAAGAACTTTATAAGATATACCAGCGGCATCCTTCGATCCAGACGGATACCAGAAAAATACAGGCGGGTGATATTTTTTTTGCATTGAAAGGTCCGAATTTTAACGGCAACAATTTTGCCGCACAGGCACTGGATAAAAACGCAGCATATGTTATTATTGATGAACCTCAGCCCGTGAATTCGGAAAAGGTTTTTCTCGTCGATGACGTTTTGGGCACCATGCAGCAGCTTGCGAAATATCATCGTCAGGCATTGAACATTCCGTTTATTGCCATCACGGGGAGTAATGGAAAGACCACAACCAAAGAACTTATCCATGCCGTATTATCTTCTGTTTATAAAACGTATACCACCAAAGGAAATCTTAATAATCACATAGGTATACCCGTTACCATGCTCCAGGTAAAAAAGGATGCTGAGGTCGCCGTGATCGAAATGGGTGCCAATCATCAAAACGAAATAGCCGGGTATTGCCAATATGTTTTGCCAACGCACGGAATCATTACCAATGCCGGCAAGGCACACCTGGAAGGTTTTGGCGGCTTGGAGGGTGTGCGAAAAGGCAAAGGCGAGCTGTATGATTTTCTCCGCACACACAACGGAACTGCTGTGGTTATGTGGGATTATGAATACCTCCGCGAAATGAGCGCGGGAATTAAGCATATAGTTACTTACGGAACTTCAAATGCAGACATAACCGGGATTGCGCTAAAGAGCGAACCTTTCTTACAGGTTGAAATGAAAGAGGGGTTTTCTGTCAAAAATATTTCTACACAATTGGTTGGCGATTATAATCTGCCGAATGTTTTAGCAGCCATTGCCATCGGAAAATATTTCAAAGTCCCGGAAGAAAAAATAAGGGTTGCTGTCGGGGATTATACGCCCACAAATAGCCGGTCGCAGTTGATTGAAAAAGATTCCAACAAAATTATTCTTGATGCCTATAACGCAAATCCGTCAAGCATGAGGGCAGCGATCGAAAATTTTTCACATTTGCCGGATCCAAACAAAATATTGATACTGGGTGCCATGGCAGAATTGGGCAATGAAAGTTTGCAGGAACATCAAAACATTGTTGAGCTCATCAAACAATATCCATGGAAAAATGTGGCCTTAGTTGGCGGGGATTTCTTGAAAATAAATCATCCGTACCTGAGTTTTGAAAATAATCTGCAGGCAAAAGAGTGGATGCAAAAACAAAAAATTCGTGACGCATCCTTGCTGATCAAAGGCTCACGCAGCATGGAGATGGAAAAAGTGATTCTGTAAGAAGGAAATAGGGAACCATTCCTTTATTTCCCGGCTCCCGGTTTTATCTTTTGATTCTTATCGTTGGCTTATTACTGCATGCCTTCCCTGTACCAATGTACTTTTCCAAACTCCGCCGGCTCAAAAAGGGCAGCGTCAATATTTCCATTTGCCGTGCATTGGCGGTAATACTCCTTTTGTACGAGCTTACCGTTGATATAAAACGTGGCTTTTGTTTCTGACCAGCCACCGGCAAACTTTTGCTGATCTGCTAAAATGCCCTCTTCTTTCCTGTTCTCATCGTATTTAATAAAGCGTACGAGAACCAATTTCTCTTTATCCACCCACAATTGATTTACTTTTTCATCATTTGTGTTTGCGCCAATAACATAAACCGGTTTGTTATTCCATGTGTCAGTATGAAATTTACTGAGATCATAATGCAAAGCCTTTACCTGCTCAATCGATTTAACAAAGGGATAAAAATATAAACCTCCCAATAAAAAGGTCAAATCATTATGATCGGCATTTCTGCTCTTCAATACCCCCGCGTGAAAATTAAAAGCGGAATCATGGGCAAAAATGACTGCGTCACCGTTTTTCAGATCGCCAAAATCTATTCTGAATTTATCCGGAAACATCACTGCTTCATACCAGGTGGATGTTTTAACCAGCGAATCATTCCTGAAATTTTCTGTTTTCTGCACAAACGTAAATGTCCGATACCATTTCCCGGAATAACGATCATACATTTGATGCAATACCTTTTCGGAGTTCATATCATCCTGCTGAACAAAAGTCAGTGCAGCAATAACCGGCATTAGTAATTTATTCATGGAAAGTCAGTTTCAGGAAAGGTAATTTATCCCATAAGAATTTTCCATTGAAAATTTACGAACGGCAAAGCCGGATATAGGGATTAACCTGTTCAGGACCAGGTATTGCCGGGGTGAATAAAAATAAAATCGGCGAAAGATTCGTCGGCAGAATTCTCAAATTTTTTTCCCTTGTTATTTTGAATGATATAACCGATTTCCTTTAACAGGGAAATGGCAAGGTGGCGCATTTCGTTATTCCAAAGCTCGCAATATATAACCGGTTTGTGTTTTTTCAACAATTCTACACTGCCTTTCAATACGTGATATTCAAAATTCTCAACGTCCATTTTTATGGCAACAATTTTTTTATCACCTTTTAATGCAGTAAGATCATCCAGCCTGATCATCTGCATGTGATATATGTCGCCTTTATTCCAATCCTCGTTATTGCCTTCCACATAAGCGTGGCTCAAACCCTGCATGCGCACATTATTTATTACCGGCACTACCATTTTAAGACTGCCTGTTTCTTCCCCAAGCGCAGTTTCATGCAGCTGGACATTTTTGAGTTTATAGTGTCGGATGATTCTCTTGATCGTAAGGATATTCGGAGGTATGGGTTCAAAGGCATGGATTGCGGAATCGGGGAATTTTTTAGCCAGCACGACGGAAGTAATTCCAATGTTGGCGCCGATATCAAGGATAATATTATCGCCCGCCGGAATGAGTTTTATAAACCTGGAAAACTCCATTTCATAGGCAAAGGTCCTCGCCGTAAATATCATAAATCGCGAGAAGTAATAGAGATAGTTTTCAAACCCTAGAATTTTCTGAAGTAAGTTCTGAATTCTTTTTTTCATGTGGTTTAAAATTAATCAATTACTGCCCGACCCAAACATACCTTTGTTAAACGCAAAATTTTTCAGTTCATTGTTTTTATACCCGACAGGAACTTATGCAATGATTTTTTTATTGTTTATCCGGTGATTTTCTGCATTTCTTTCAGGTAGGCTGCGCCAACCGGCAGCTCAATTTGCTTTACCCAAATTGAATTTTTTTCAATCTTGGTGATGTGCTTTTTTGACACAATATAGGACCGGTGAATTCGAACAAAAACTGAAGAAGGCAGTAACGCTTCGGTTTCACTCATTGTTAACCGGGATAATATTTTCTGATTATTCACAACAAACTGCATGTAATTGCCACTGCTTTCGACATATAAAATATCATCGAAAACAACCCGAATTTGATCAAAGCCGCTTTTAATAAATATCGAATCAGTTTGGCCTGATAAAGCGGGTGGGTTATTTTTTAGTTTGAATAGTTCATTGGCTTTATGGCAGGCCTTTAAAAAACGAGATTGGGAAAATGGTTTTAACAAATAATCGATCACATCCAATTCAAAACTTTGAACCGCATGCTCACTGTAAGCAGTAGTGAAAATGACCATCGGGGGATTTGGAATGGATTTCAAAAATTCAATACCCGATATGTCGGGCATTTTAATATCAAGAAAAATAAGATCAACTTTTTCTATTTGCAAAAAATCCATCGCTTCAAAGGCATCGGTGAAAAATTTTTTTACTTCAATAAAGGAAATTTTTGAAGAGAGGTTTTTTATCACATCCAAGGCGATCGGTTCATCATCTATGGCAATGGCACTGAGCATTTCTTAAGTATATGTCAAAAGTAAAATCTTCTTTTCGCATTTAATATTATCTGGATGCTTTTAGTTTTTCCAGTTTCTGTCTTGTTTCTGCCGTTTCACGGAGAGATAGCGATTTGGAATAACTGAGAATTGCCTTTTCCTTATCCCCTGTCTTCACAAAAAGATCCCCCATCGAATCATGCGCATTAAAACTGGTTGGATAATTGTTAACATTCATTTCAAAAAAATACCTTGCTCTGTCAAGCTGGTTCATGCTCATTAACTGGTAGGCTATACCATTCACAAATTGTTCAGGAGGAGATACGGTATACCCCATGCGCCTGCTGATCATTTTATAATGATTGCTCAACAAAGAATCAGATTTGTAAGAAGAATTGAAAAATTCCGCAAAAGGGAAATTGTAATTATAAAAACCGAAAATAAATCGCAACCCATCGTATTGCGCAGGTAAAGGAACAGACTGATGATCATATTCCGGGTAATATTTGCTTGCTGACAGCAATCCGTTGGTTTTATTGGAATGTAAGTAATCATCGAGCTGAAAGGTTGCCCGCATGATGGGTCCTATAATACTGGTGTCCATCCCGCTGTTCATCGAATTGGCCATGGCAAGAAATAAAGA
>DATGFZ010000093.1:0-4030 GCA_035308805.1 Puia sp.
TAAGAATTGGTGGTTCCGCTTGCATAATAGCTCGGGCGGGAAATGGAAGCAGGAACGGGATTGGACGCAGTTGAAAAATTATAAGCCGGAACGTAAATAATGCTATCGTCCGTTTTGCCCGTCCGGATTTTTGTAGAGTAATAGTGATAGTTTAATCCCGCAGACAATGAAATTGTTTTAGAGAATAATTTCTCCAAAAATGCACCGGCATAAAATGAAATTCCTTTTTGAATGAAAGAAGGCCCTGTGCTGGCATTATTTCCCGCCGTGCCAGCCGGAGATTGAAAGCCTGACATCATTTTACTGACATCAGAAAAGCCTCCACCAGCAGTAAGTCCCATTTTTAAGGATGTTGATTTTCTGCTAATTATTTTTTTAACAAATGCTGTTTTATTACGCTGGGAATCTGTTGCTTTATTGTTTCTGGTTACTAAAACTTCCTTTTTGTCATTTATTTGATCAGCAAGATGTTCTTTGGAAACCTGCGTATCTGCCGTGGTATTTTCATTATCCCCTAGATCGGTTTTTGATGTCTTCATGGAATCTGCAGCTATGTTCCTGGCAATTGGTGAAACCGGGTCCGGGTTTTCTTTTTTTCTTTTTATCTTCTCCTCTATTTCATCATTTTTACCTTGAAATAAGGGCACGGATTGTTTATCATCTAAACTTTTCTTTTGTAAGGATGAGGTTTGGGGTTTAATGGTGGTATTATTTTTTGTAATGGATTTATGGCCAGCCATCAACGCATGCACACGACCTGTATTTCCTTTTGGGTCTTCTTCCTGTTCTGGGGTTTTTTGTTGATGGATCGGGTTATCATTGGTTGACTCAACTATCTGATTATCGGCTGATTTCTTTTTTTCATCGTTGTTTTCAGGTAAAACCTTAGTCCCGGTTTCAGCCGTTTTCGTATTTGTTTGTTTATAGTTTTTATAACTGCCAACAAGAAACCAGGACCCCGTGCCCAATAACATTCCGGTCAATAAAAAGATCCAAAGCAATGGTCTTCTGCGTTTATCTTTTTTCATTTCCTGTTCCACTTTTGCCCACACTGCCCCGGAAGGATCAAATCGTAATTCCTCCAGTTTCTTCTGCACCTGTTTTTCAAATTCTGGGTCGTGCATAAAATTCTGTTTTATTATCCTGTGAGTTTTTTTTTATCCAGCTTATCAACAACGCTCGGGCCCTTGCATACTGGGAGCGCGAGGTGCCCTCATTGATACCTAAAATTTTCCCGATCTCGACATGACTGTATCCTTCAACGGCATGTAAATTGAAAATTGTTTGATAACCTGCCGGCAACTGGCGAATCAGATCGGCGAGATCCTTTGCGTTCAGCAAAACTTCCGGATCATCATCCGAGACAGGATGCAACCCACTTTCTGCAAAAGCCAGATCGTATTGATAGCGACTCGCACTTTTCAAGTAGTTAATTGCCGTGTTGACCATGATCCGGCGAATCCATGCGCCCAGTTCGCCTTCCGCCTTGTATTGATGCAAATTCTTAAACACTTTGATAAAACCTTCCTGCAGCACATCTTCTGCGTCATTCATGGATTTCGTATATCGGTAACATACGCCTAGCATCGGTTGGGCAAAATAATTATATAACTCCCGCTGGGCGGCAGATTTGCCCTTTAAACAATCTTTAACCAATCCGTAATGATCCATGTTGCTGCACATGCTGACAATAATAACATATAAATCGTTGCATCCAAAGTTTTCCAAGAAGGTGAGGATTTTATAATTCCGTAGCACTTAGTTCTTTATATCCGTTTTACCGGCAAAGGATTATCCATGATGCACTTTTCCCCTGCAGGTGGGCTTCCCAGATCAACCATCCGATTGAACCGCTGCAAAATGAGCTAATCTTAGCCTTTTCATCTATTTATCAAACTAGAGACAGTATGCAGCCACCTTTCATGGTTGGATGTTTATATAGTTCGGAACCTGTCAGGTCATTTATAAATTCATCTGAATTGATGGTTTCCTCCAGAGAATTTTACGATTTTTCGAATCCGATGCTTGGTTTAAACCGGCTACCAACTATCAATTATCTTTGCCTGAATGTCTTCTTCTCTATCGCAACGGGACCAGCAGGTAATCTGGCACCCATACACGCAACATAAAAATATGCTTCCGCCAATTGCCATTGTAAAAGGCGAGGGCGCATTGCTGTTTGATGAAAACAACAACTGCTATATTGATGCCATAAGCAGTTGGTGGGTAAACATTCACGGTCATGCACACCCGTATATTGCCGGGAAAATTCATGAGCAGGCAAAAAAATTAGAGCACGTGATTTTCACCGGCTTTACCCATGAACCGGCCGTGCAGCTCGCAGAAAGATTATTAAAAATTCTTCCCGGAAATTTTTCAAAAATATTCTATTCAGATAATGGATCAACGGCAATTGAAGTGGCAATCAAAATGGCGATTCAATTTTGGAGAAATGAATCAACCAACGCTAAGCATCCAACAGCCGGCAGAACAAAAATTCTAGCATTCCGAAATTCATACCATGGTGATACATTCGGCGCGATGAGTGTTAGTGAACGCAGCCTGTTCACCATTTCGTTCCAGGATTATTTATTCGAAGTTGTTTTTATGGACACGCCGACGCCAGAAAACATTTATGAGCTGAAAAAAAAGATCAACTCATTATCCAGCGAAATTGCCTGTTTTATTTATGAACCGCTATTGCAGGCGGCAGGCGGCATGTTAATCTATGACGGACAATTGCTGGATGAATTGCTAACTGAATTAAAATCAAATAATATTATTTGCATCGCCGATGAAGTGATGACTGGTTTTTTTCGTACCGGAAAATTTTTCGCATGCGATCATTTAGGCGTCAAACCCGATATTATTTGCCTGAGTAAAGGGTTAACCGGCGGCTCCATGGCACTTGGGGTGACAGCAGCTACACAAAAAATCTTTGAAGCTTTTTTGAGCGATGACAGAAAAAAAACCTTTTTTCACGGTCATTCATTCACCGCAAATCCAATTGCATGCAGCGCAGCACTTGCGAGCCTTGATTTACTGGAGAACGAAAACTGTGCTGCCCAGGTACAAAATATCATAACCAGAAACGGCGATTTTATTGGTCGGCTCCAAAATAAGCGATTGAATCAAAAAACTAAGAACCACCGTCAACTCGGAACAATAATTGCATTTGAAATTATTTCCGAAAAGGACGGTTACCTCAATCATATTGGTGCAGCAGTCACTGAACTTGCTTTACAAAATGGGATTTATTTAAGACCGCTTGGTAACACCGTATATATAATGCCCCCCTATTGCATTATGACAGAAGATTTACAAAAAGTATATGGGTTTTTAAATGGGCTTTAATCGCTTTTCAGGAAATCCCTGCGACTGGTGCAGGAAGGCCATCAATTTGCCCATTGTCATACTGAGCTGCGTGCAAAACAAAAAAGCAAAACGATGACTCACCGATCACGCCACGGGAAACCCCAGAACGTATAAAAAAACCTTGAAAGCATGAGCTTCCAAGGTTTCGAATTATGATCGTGAAGAGCTGATCCTCTACTTCACCCAGAAAGAAACGGTCTTATCTGCCCACCACAAAGAAACTTTACCATCTTTTCCAACCTCGATGGTGAATTTTTCAGTGAACTTCGGAGATTTTTTCCCTTTCACATTAACCCGCAGCACGTCTTCCGATTCTTTGTAGCTAAACGCTCCCCACTTGATTGTTTTATTAAAAATAATCGTCCAATCATCACCATTATTAATGGTGAACAACGCATATTTACCGGCTGGCAAATCCTTTCCTTCAACTTTTGCGTTTTTGTTTATTTCAAAAACAGTTGTTTCGTTAGCACCAGTGCGCCAAACCTTGCCAGGCAATGGTTCCAGGTCTTTACCGATTGTTCTGCCTTTGACAGATGGCTGGCTGTAATCAATTTTGATCATCAATCCATCTTTAGTCGTTTCAACTGCTTGTGCCGGTGGACTCGGGCGCTTTGATTTGTCCTCAGTCTTATCCTGGCCATGGCTGGCGATA
>DATGFZ010000094.1:0-4751 GCA_035308805.1 Puia sp.
TGCCGTAAGTCCTCTTTACTTATTCCTGCTCCATTGTCTTTGATTTCCACGATGCACTGTCCATCCATGGATTTGGTTACCAGACTTAATTGCCCGTTTTTTGAGGGCATTGCTTCAATGGCATTAATAATCATGTTGGCAAGCGCGATCTTCATAGGTTGTTTATTCACCAAAATCTGAGCATCGAGCAAAGTATATTGTTTTTTTATGATGATATGTTTCAATCTGATCCGGTCCATCGTTGTGGCCAGCGCATCGTCAAGCAATTGGTGAACCGAACAGATTTCCACCCGCACTTCGTCAGTTTGGTAATAGGAAAGAAGATCCGCCGTGAGGTCATTAATTCGTTCCGAGGCCCGCATAATGATATCCAGGTAAATTTTCTGATCCTTCGCAATTAAAGTGGATTGCAGCATCTCTGCTGCGAGGTTAATATTGGTCAGCGGATTCCGGATCTCGTGCGCCAGCGCTGAAGCAAATTGGTCTGGCTTTTTTTCAACCATCTTATCGGGGATTAAAATCCGCATCGGTTTGCCGGAGCGTACAGGGGTACCGGCGTTCGCGCGATCCTGGTCAATGGCTGCAACATTCATTTTAGTGTTTTGTTTTGGTTTGGTCAATCAGGTTTTTCAAGACTGTCAAAGTTCCATTTATTTCACTTTCCAACTGTTACAGGATTGGATAAATCCTTTACACAATTCACACGTCATGCTATTGATTATTATCATTCCGGATAGTCTTTGCATCCTGCACGCCCGTTTTCATTTTATCTAAATTTATTTTTCTCACACTCAATTCATTTTGTATTTCAATAAGCCGGTTGTCGATTTTGATTTTTTTCTTTTCCAGGTCGGTCTGCTCGTCGAGTAATTTCTGATATTCTTTTTCAGATTTGCTGACATCCTTTATTTGGTTGCTGATGCCAACGTCTGCAAAATGATTATCGGCATCCTTTACAAACGAATTGAGAAAAGCCTCCACATGCTGGGTAATGACGGAGTCCGCGTCAGAACTGGTAAAATTGTTATAACCTTTTGACACAGCCATATAGACCAGGCTGGTATTATTTGGTCCTGATTCCACCTTTGTATAGACGTCTATTTTGTCTTTGCTGATCTCTGAAAGTACTACTCCTTTATAACTGGCTACCCCTTTTTTTACCTTCTCGTTCAGTCCCGCGCGCTGTAGTTTTTGCTGAAGAGCGGCGGTAGTGATATCAACGGGCTGTTTGATTTCAATCATCACTGCATCGCGATTTTCCTTTTCGATCATGGTGGAAACAGGAGATGACTGCGCAAAAATGATCAATGTCGGAGATATGAGCAAAGCAGTAAGCAAAACTTTTTTTATTTTTTTCATAATTCAATTTTTTAAAATAATTTTTTTAATTTTTTTTGATGTCCGTCTAATGCCAGTGCATTTTATTTTGAATCAGCGGCAAAATCCTTTTCTTTTTTTGGAAGTTTTTGAGGCACCGCGGTTTTTGTGCAGGGAGCAAAGGAGAGCCCCAATAATAAGCCGGCAGCTACGCCTGCTAAAATGCCTAAGAACAATTTCCCGGTGGTCATGGTTAAAGTATTTTTTACTGTCAAAACCTGAATGGATAACGAAGCGATTGATCTCACCCCGATAAGGCGTTGACTAAAAGAATGGTAAAGGTGGGTGCTTTGCAGCCATAATTGTTATACAACTTCATTAAAGAGTTACATCATTCACACATTAACGTTAGCCATTGAACCTTTTTTGGTTTAGTGAACAAGAAACATTTACTTAATTAGGACCTGCGCATGAACAAATGTGTGAATCATGTAATCTATTTCCAGGGTTGTGTAACTTCTGCGGGAGCAGGTAGCTGATCTTTGCGCGTTATAAAATGATAATATAATAATGATCCGATCTTTACAAGGCAAGGACAATTGGAATTTCCAGAAAGGAAAACTGAAAGAAAAATTTGCCATCCTGACCGATAATGACCTGCTGTTTGAACAAGGAAAAAAAGATGAAATGTTGGGAAGGATCCGGGCCAAACTGGGCAAAACCAGAGAAGAACTGGATAAGATCATCGACCTGCTTTAAATCCTGCAAAGTCCTTAAAAATTTAGCTAATGAATACATTGAAAAAAAACAGCCCGGCCTTTTTGAATATCTTAGTGACAAAAAAGGCATTTGGCACGGCCATCATTTTCCTGGTAATTGTATTTTCTCTTCCCGGATGTTTTGAACATCGTTATTACCAGCAAAATCATCATCACAGTTCCGATTACGAGCAGCGTCATCATGCGGCACCATCTCCGGATGCCGACATGCACAATCACAATTGAAACGGATATCTTTCCTGAGTTTAGCATTCCTGGGTATGTGTGAATGATGTAAATCATTTCAATAGTTATATAACAAATCAAAACCCCGGTCTGACGAACTTTATCTTATTTAATTTGTAAAATACAATAAAGGGCTTAAAACAATCAGGAGGTCAGGTATGAGAACTAAAAGCGTATTTGCGGGGTTTATATTTGTTGTAATCTTCGGCGCCGGTCTCGGGTGGGCGTACAGCGTATATTCCGTTACGGATTCTACCGAAACCGTCATCATTTCCATTGCGGCATTTGTCCTGGCACTCATCACTTCTTCAGCGATTAAGGTTGCTGAGCCATGGGACAAAGCTGTGGTATTGCGTCTTGGTCAGTTTCAATCGCTCAGGGGACCGGGATTGTTTTTCATCATCCCGATTCTGGATACCATTCCATATTGGATCGATACCCGCGTGATCACGACTTCTTTCAAGGCAGAAAAAACGCTGACCAAGGATACCGTGCCGGTTGATGTGGATGCAGTGCTATTCTGGAAGGTATGGGATCCGCAAAAAGCTGCGCTGGAAATAGCGGATTATAAGACGGCAATCAGCTGGGCTTCTCAAACGGCATTGCGCGACGTAATCGGGAAAACCATGCTATCTGATATGCTGGAAGGAAGAGATAAAATCAGCAGCATGCTGCAAAAAATTATTGATGAGCGTACAGAGCCCTGGGGCATCAATGTAAATTCCGTCGAAGTCAAAGACGTGTTGATCCCTCCTGCCCTAGAAAATGCGATGTCCATGCAGGCACAGGCCGAAAGAGAAAGGCAGGCCAGGGTGATTCTGGGAGATTCTGAAAGACAGGTGGCTGAAAAATTCGGTGAGGCGGCGCTGACCTATGCCAATAACCCCGTAGCGCTTCATTTACGGGCGATGAATATGTTGTATGAGGGACTGAAACAAAATTCAACCATTGTGATTGTGCCGAGTTCAGCCATTGACACGATGCAGCTGGGAAGCATGGCGGGTTTAACTGCATTAACGATGGGAATCGGGCAGGATAAAGCGAACAAAGAAAATAGCCAAACCCAAAATAAAGACCGGTAAAAACAGGTGTTGTTTCCTGGTCGATCCTTTTCGGATGTTCAGGAAATTTCCTTCGGTGTCAGCCGTAGTCTGCGCATTCCTGATCTTTTCTGGCTTAAAATCATCCCCAATTGATTGTCTTAATTGTCTTCACCTTTCTCAATGCATTTTCTTCAGTTGTAGACCGATCATCGGTGCCCTTCATTTTCCTTGCGGATTCCAGGCTCGCATGTAGCCGGATGACTGGTTTTTTTGCGACGCGCGATCTGCTGGATCCTAAAACCGGGCACTGTTAAGGCGATAAAGAAAACAGGTAAAAATGTATGGCATTTGATGATTCGCCCCGGTTAGTTGTAAAAGCTGCATGCTCATTTTAATAATCCGGATAACCCCGAAACGGGAAAATGATACCTGGTTATGGCGTTTGCTGAGGGGCATACCTCAGTCATACCCGCTCTTGATCACTGTGGAGATCATTTTAAACCGCCCGTTTGGTTTTATAAAATTTGGCGCATGTGCCGGTATGATGATTCCCATGCCGGACTCGAGCAAATTGGATACCTTATCAATAACGATCTCCGCTTTTCCTTCAACGATCTGTACAAAAGTATCAAAGGGAGATGATTTCTCGGTTAATCCTTCTCCGCTGTCGAAAGACATGATGCTGACATTTCCGGTTGACTTTTTAAATATCGTTTTTATCACCACAGCATTTGCCATGTACTCGATTATTTCGACAATGATATGAGATTTTGATTTTTCCAGTTCGCCCCCATCCATCTTTTTCATTATATGATAATTTAAATGATCACTTGGTAAAGTTGAGATTCCTTTCCGCAACAAATATTACACAACCTTCTAAATTACTTACATCATTCACACATCTTTCCGTTGAAGAGCTTTATTTAAATATCTTCAAGCGAACTGCGTCTTTTCTTTTTTATTTTCTTAAAGAAGGAGGGTGTTAAACCGGTTATTTTTTTGAATTGATTGGATAAATGCGCCACGCTGCTGTAATCCAGCTTCCAGGCGATCTCAGTGATGTTCAGTTCGTCATATATCAGCAGCTCCTTAACGCGTTCAATTTTGTGCAGGATATGAAAATGCTCAATGGTAATGCCCTGTGATTCTGAAAAAAGATTGGCAAGATAGGTGTAGTCGTGATTTAGTTTTTGACTCAGGTAATCGGAGAAATTTATTTCCAGTCGCTCCTCCGAATAATGAACCAGTTCCACAATCACATTTTTTATTTTTTCGATCAGGATGCTTTTTTTATCATCCATAAGTTCAATACCCGACTTTTTCAATGCCGTATTCAATTCGTTCCACCGGTCCTTCGAAATGTCTTCTTCAATTTCCGCCTCGCCCA
>DATGFZ010000095.1:0-11931 GCA_035308805.1 Puia sp.
ACTTTATATTTCTTCCCCTTGAATTCCACCTGTTTACCGATCGATTTTTCCGAGGCAACCGGAAACAATTCCGCAACCGGAAAATTTCTTTCCGCAAGTACCTGTAATATTTTGGTGCCGACCAATCCTGTAGCGCCAACAACTGCAACTTTCATTTTTGATTTTTAAATTGTGATTAATAAAATGTATGGCCTTCGATTTATTTCGACCACCTTCCATCAGTTAGTTCTTAAGCCTTGACCTTCTTCATTTATATAACCGGTTTCCATAATCGCTTCATCATCCTTGCAACCATTTGTCATTTTCGCTCTTCTGCCCGGTACTATACGCCTTCAATTGAAGAATTCCTGGTTCAGCCAATTAAAAAAGCCTTCCCTAATTTGGGAAGGCTTTCATTATTTTGAACACAAAACAATCAAACAACTTCCCATTTATGGAGCGTCTTGCATGTTTGCTTTGTATGTTTCTTATTCATCATTGCCCGGCAAAAATAAATAAGCCCTCCGGTAATCCCAAATTTTTATACTTATTTCTTAAAGCCTCTCTACGCTGCAATTCCTTACTCAACCATTGCCGTATTAATACTGGCCTGGCGCAAATTTCAAAATGATCAAAAAATGCACGTCAAATACGAAATAACCATTGATTGACGCCGGGCAGATAATGCAAGTAACCCCAAGTACAGGAAATGAATAAGGCATTGGGCGATTTATCGCATCCTATAAAAGAAATTGAATTATACCAATGCAATGTCGAAGCTGACCAACTGAACAAATTGTTTTATTCTTTCGTCAATATCTGCTTTGGTGATTTCGCGCAAACGCTGTGTTCCGAATTTTTCTACGCAAAAACTTGCCATGGCAGAACCAACAATGATCGCGGTTTTCATGTTGTTAAAGGAAATATCCTTTGTTTTTGCAAGATGCCCGATAAATCCTCCGGCAAAGGTATCACCGGCGCCGGTAGGATCAAACACTTCTTCCAACGGTAACGCGGGTGCGAAAAAAACTTCATTGCCATGAAATAACAGTGCGCCGTGCTCCCCTTTCTTTATGATCAGGTATTTTGGGCCCATCTGCGCAATCACAGCTGCAGCCTTTACCAATGAGTATTCTCCGCTAAGTTGTCTGGCTTCGCTGTCGTTTATCAATAGCACGTCTATTCTGCCAATAACATTCTTCAGATCATCCAAAGCAATATCCATCCAAAAATTCATGGTGTCCATGGCAATTAACTTAGGCTTTTTGGTCAGCTGATCAATCACGCTCATTTGTACTGAAGGGGCAAGATTACCAAGCATCAAAAATTCGCAGTCCTGGTAACTGGCAGGAACAACGGGTTGAAAAGTTCCGAGCACGTTTAATTCGGTTGCCAGGGTATCTCGCGTATTCATATCCATATGGTAGCGTCCTGACCAATAAAAAGATCTTTCATCTTTCTTGACCTGCACTCCTTCCAGAATCACGCCCCTTGCGGTTAATGCGTCAAGTTCTGCTTTTGGAAAATCCCCGCCAACCACTGAAATCTGCTTTACCGGAGTGAAATTGCTTGCACACCACGCGATATACGTTGCAGCGCCGCCTACAATTTTATTGCTTTTTCCAAAAGGGGTTTCAATATCATCGAAAGCCATTGAGCCGACTACAATTAATGACATGTTGAATTTTGTTTATTAAAAAAATCGCACAAACCTACAAGAAATTTTATTGTTGAACACCATGAAACAAAGAAAACAATCTTGCACAAAGATATTGTAATCATGGAGGTGCAATCTAATGTGCCATGCGAAAAAAATACATGTCCTAACAGTTGTTAGTTTTGTTTTATTTTTGAAATAATTATGGCAAGAATTCAAAGCAAAAAAAACAGCACAAAAAAAGAAATCATCATCGAAAAAGCTGCTAAGCTATTTCGTGAAAAAGGATTCGGTGCGGCATCCATGCGGGATATTGCCGAAACCGTTGGCGTTGAGGCCGCGAGTTTGTACAATCACATTCAATCAAAATCAGAGATCCTTCAGGCTATTTGTTTTAAGATCGCCAATGAATTTATTTCTCATTTGGAAGACGTGGAAAGAAACACAGAATCCATATTGAAAAAAATGGAAACGATCATCCGTTTTCATATCCGAATGATGCTGGAACAATATGAATATGTTTATATCTCTGATCATGAATGGCGTCATCTTCCGGAACCTTATCTTTCTAATTTTTTAAATCAGCGAAGGAGTTACCGCAAACGGCTTGGGGATATTATTGACCAAGGAATTACAAAAAACGAAATGAAAGAAATAGAGCCTTATGTTGCCGTGCTCACTATACTTTCGGCAATAAGCGGGATCGAATCCTGGCAACGTTCGCGAAAAAGTACAAGCGCCGAAACGCTGGAAGCCAATATGGTTAAGTATTTGATTGAAGGATTGAAGAAGTAGAAAAGATTAATATGAAATAAGGAATTAGCAATGGCAGCTCATTTTCACAAACTATCGATAAGGGATGTCCGAAATGAAACAGCAGATTGTATTTCTATAGGATTTTACCTGCCTGAAGAATTAAAAGAAGCATTCGCCTTTATTCAGGGACAAAATATCACCATAAAAGTCCTTGTTGACAATCAGGAAATCAGGCGCTCCTATTCCATCTGCAGTTCTCCACTGGAGAATGAATTGCGTATTGCCGTAAAAAAAATCGCAAACGGAAAATTTTCTTCTTATGCCGATACCCTGAGAAAAAATGCACTGCTTGAAATTTTACCACCGACAGGAAAATTTTATACCGAGCTGAATCCGTCAAATAAAAAAAATTATATCGCTTTTGTGGCGGGAAGCGGAATTACCCCGGTCATTTCAATTATTAAAACAACACTTGCAACGGAACCAGGGAGTAGTTTTACCTTGATTTATGGTAATCAACACCGCAACTCAATTATTTTTAAGGAAGAACTGGAAGCGATAAAGAACCGCTATATCGATCGTTTTGTTTTGCACAATATTCTCAGTCGTGAGAAAACTGACGCGGAAATAAATCACGGAAGAATTACGGCTGCAAAATGTGAGGAATTCGCTAAAATTATCAACATGAGAATGGCAGACGATTTCTTTATTTGCGGACCGGAGCAGATGATATTTACAGTAAAAGATTGGTTGGAGAGAAAAGGAATAGAAAAAAAGAAAATTCATTTTGAGCTATTTACAGTTCCGGGTCAGGAGCAGGCTGGCGATAGCCGGCCTCTGGCAGCCAATGAGAAAATGGTTCCAGGGAAAATCAGCCACATAACGATAAAGCAAGACGGGATCTCCTTCAATTTTGATCTGCCTTTTGATGATGAAACCATTTTAAATGCCGCGCTAAAACAGGGGGTGGACCTGCCCTTTGCGTGCAAAGGCGGGGTGTGCAGCACCTGCAGGGCGAAGTTGATTGAAGGAGAGGTTGAAATGGAACACAATTATGCATTAGAACCTGATGAACTCGAAAAAGGTTTTATCCTTACCTGTCAATCCCACCCGCGCGCAGATAGAATTACTGTTGACTTTGATATAAAATAAAATGACGCGATAAATCGCGCCATTTAAACTAAGGTACGCTCTTCGTTTTGGGTGTAGGGATTAAAACGGAAGGTAAATTTCGTACATTTTTCGTTTTTTTCCAATACTACATTCGTAGTATTTTTTCTACCTGAAAAAACCGTGCATATTATCTAATTCACCAAGAAAAGGATCACCAACTATTGCGTAAGTTATTTTTGAAATGATCAGGCGTATGACAAAAACAACAATTATGATAACGATGATACTCACAGCTATATAGCCGATCTGTTTATCCGCAGGTGTTTTCTTAAGCACCGGAAGACCGAGGTAAAGAAGATAAATTCCATACAGACCCAAAAGGGCAAGGATGGATAAAGAAGGGAGAATAAAAAATATCCCGGCCACCCAGGAAGCCGTGTAAGAGTAAGCCACCAACTGTGCGGACCGGCCAATATTTTTTTCTGAACCAAAATTTGGCGCCAGCGCATCTACAACATAGGTGCTGATGTAATATCCAATGATGGAAGAAATAAAGCTGATAACTGCCATTTCCACGCCCCAGCCGAGACCGGATACCCGTGCAACAAGAACGTCAAATCCAATTAAGCCATAACCGATGAAAAGCGCAATGGCCGGAATTAGTGCCATTGGTATTACGTATTTCATCAGCAAAGATTGTGGGGTTTCCGTTTCAGTGCTGATTGTTTGCCATTCTGTTTTCGGAGAAAGCAGAATGTTTTTTGCTCTGTCAAAAATTGCCATAAAAGTTAGTTTTTAGTTGGGGAATGATCTTAAATATAATTATTTGGAATCAAGTCAGCAAAAGAATTATGGCTATTTCTCAATTCACGAAATCATTATCTATTCTGCTATTCGAAGTATCGGAAAATAGATTTGCCGGTGCTCCCGCGTGACTCATTTATTTTTTTTCAGCATGAGCATCCAATGAACAAATCAATGATTGCAACCATGCTAAATGGTAACCGCCATGAAAGGCAATTATAAGATCAGCGTCGCAATGGAATGGGGCAACGCAGTAACATCAGCTGCTTTGCCGGCGATCCAAAGTTTATATGGAATCTTTTTACTGGTTTGATTCATCACGACCACTACGAGCTTACCATCCTCATTTAAGAAAGCCGTGGTTAAAAAAGAACTTCTGCTCGCAGCGCTGCTTACTCTTTTTGCCCCGGGTTTGATGAATTTTGAAAAATGCCCGATGTAATAATATGAATTGGTATAAATTAATTTTCCGGTTTTTGTGTCGGCATGAATTGGTGCAAAACAAAAATTTTGAACGTGATTTGGTCCGCCTGTTTCATCAAGCAATACATTCCAGTCCGTCCAACCCACAGTCCCATTATTAAAATCGTTGATCATGCTGCGGCCATAACGCTCGCCGAGGGACCAATTATGAATACTGTCCATTTTAAATTTATCGTTGCAGCCTTCAGTGAATATCAAATTCTTATCCGGAAACGATTCATGTGTGCGACCCACATTGTCAAACATTTGTGTACCTCCACTCCAGTCTTCGTACCAGTGAAAGCCAATGCCCCATGCGTATTTGGCCGCTTCGGGATCGTTCAGGATAGTGCTTGCACGCTGACATAACAGGTCCCGGTTGTGATCCCACACGATAATTTTTTTATCAGCAAGGCTTTCTTTTTCCAAGGTCGGTCCGAGATAATTTTTTAAAAATTCACGTTCATCTTCAGCCCCATAAATACAAGACTCCCATTTTTGGGTTGCCATGGGTTCATTTTGAATGGTTGTCCCCCAAACGGGGATTCCTTCGGCCTGGTATGCTTTAATAAATTTTATGTAATAGTTTGCCCATGACTGGTAATATTCTTTTTTTAATTTTCCACCATGAAGCATATCATTATTGGTTTTCATCCAAGCCGGCGGGCTCCATGGACTGCAATACAGGGTGATTTTTCCACCTGCTGCAGCAATAACATCTTTAATAAAAGGAATGCGAAACTTTTTATCATGATCAATCGAAAAAGATTTTAGCGCGCTGTCGTTGTCGCTGACATAAGTGTAGGTGTCGCTGGAAAAATCGCAACTGTGAATATTTGTTCTTGCAAGCGTATATCCAATTCCTTTTTTGGCATCATAATACGCCGTCAGTAATTCCTGCTGTTTGTCTTTAGATAATTTTGCAAATGTTTCTGCAGAAGCGTCGGTTAAGGCTCCCCCGATACCCAGCATGTTTTGAAAAGTTTTCGAAGGATCCACAAAAACACAAATGTCGGTTTCCAGAGGTTGTGGCAGGTCCCTGAAAGATAATGTATCGGTGATGGTTAAGCGAAGATCCGTACTGTCCGCCGTGGAATAAACTACCGGCTTTTTCCCTTCAACCGAAAATAAATTTTGCTGTGTAGATGAACTGTTTTGTTCGGCTGGCTGATTACAGGCCATTGCAGCAATAAAAGATATGGCAAGAGTTATTTTTCTCATGTAGCAAGTTTGAAGGGTTAAATTTAAATTATCGGCGTGAGATATACAGATTTAAAATCTGGAAAATTTTGGTATGCTAAAGCAAAAAAGAGCAATGGAAAAGAGACGTTGACGACCAAGGCAATCGGCCCGGCTAAGAAATATACAAGAATTAGAAAATAATCAACCAGATTTAATGATAGCAGCATCGGAATTCCATTTGCATTTGAAGTGGGAAAACAGGACAATTAAATAAATTATCATTTTAAAATGGCAAAATCTAAGAAAAGCAAACCAAAAAAGCAGCGTGCTAAAATTTACCATACAAAACTTGCTGTCAATGGCACGTTTGAAGAAGTGATAAAAGTCTCCGTTACTCCGATACCTACACACAAAAAGGACGAGATGAAAAAATAAAGGTTTGGTTTTTGACGTTTCTCCAATATGTTACTGAGTAGGAACAAATTTTTTCTTGCTTTATTCTTAATTGTTGCGTCTTGCTTTTTAGCGCCTAAATTATTCTGGCTTTCACGTTCAAAAAAGACAATCGGTGTAATGGCTTTTATTAGCCATGCCGATTGGGGTTCTGCTACCGGCATGTCAACTTATGCAGTAATAGATTTTAACGCAGAGAATCAAAAGTTCTCCATTCGCAGTGAAATTAGTACCGACCTTAAACGAGGGGAAACAGTTCCGGTTCTTTACCAGAAAGAAAACCCAAATGATGCCGTTATAAATGATTTTATGAACGTTTGGTTAGGTACATTTAGTTATGCCATTTTTCCTGGATTGGTTATAATAGTTCTTTTCATTATGCCTGAACGCTTTGATCCGATTGTACCAAGAAAATCAAAAATACTTATTGGGAAAAACCCTTTTATAAAAATTATTAAAAGCGATTCATAATCCAAAAAATACATCACAATCGGGCTTTCTCCACTTTGTACTAAATTCGAAGCGTTGGTAAAGCTTCAAAATACACTTGTCCCAACTGGTATACAGTTGCCTTAAATTCGCTAAATTTCTGTATGGCAAAAACAAGGAAAACCAAACCGAAAATGCAGTGTGCTAAAAACTGCCATACAAAGCTAAAAATCAACGGTACGTTTAATGATGTTTATGGAGGTATCTGTTGATCCTATGCCTGCTAAAAAAGAAAAAAAAGAAATAAACCTAACAACTATGGATCAGGAGGAAACTAAGAAATTGCTGTCGAAGTATCCATACATTTACAGAAAGTCGCTGATTATCATTATCAACGCGCTGGGACTTATTTGGCCGACGAGCATGTCGTTCGTAATGGGAATTAATTACTGGACCTGGGGGCTGGTTATTTTGCCATACATATTCTTGACCTTGGCTTATAATACCTATGCTATATTACTAGCCAAATACTTCTGGCGCAAAAGACGTACTCAGCCTTTTGCTGAATTGCTATTTGCTTTCCTGATCCTGTTGCCTGCCTTTTTAATCTGGCATAATTACTTTCGCCCATATGCCTAAGTCCGGTCTTGCCAAATACAGTGTGTTAAATCGTTAAATTAGGAGCAATCGCGCCCACTTCATTCTAGGAAACCCACTTGTCCCAACTGGTATACAGTTGCCCCAATTAAATACTAACGCCTGTTAGTTCCGCTTAAAAAAATTTATCTTTGTGAATCAATTCCCAGAGCATGCTAAATCCCGACGAGGAAAAAATATTCCAGGATAAGGTCGATAATGAAATCAAAATTGAACCGAAAGACTGGATGCCCGAGCAATATCGCAAAACGCTCATCCGGCAAATGTCTCAGCATGCACACAGCGAAATTGTCGGCATGCTGCCCGAAGGCAATTGGATCACACGCGCGCCTTCTTTAAAAAGAAAAGCAATCCTAATTGCCAAAGTGCAGGATGAAGCCGGGCATGGCCTGTATTTATATTCCGGTGCGGAAACATTAAATATTACGCGTGAAGAAATGATCGACCAATTGCTTTCAGGCAAGGCAAAATATTCCTCGATATTTAATTATCCAACAATAACATGGGCGGATATCGGTGCAATCGGTTGGCTGGTTGACGGTGCGGCGATAATGAACCAGATTCCGTTATGCCGTTGCAGCTACGGACCCTATGCCAGAGCGATGATTCGTATCTGCAAAGAAGAAAGTTTCCATCAACGGCAGGGATTTGAAATATTATTAACACTGAGCAAAGGAACCCAGGCGCAGCGTAACATGGCACAAGATGCCATCAACAGGTGGTGGTGGCCCAGCATAATGATGTTCGGACCCAATGATGACGCATCGCCACACTCGGCCCAAAGCATTGCCTGGAAAATAAAAAGATTCAGTAATGATGAATTGCGACAAAAATTTATAGACATGTGCGCTGAGCAAATAAAAATACTGGGTTTTACGTTGCCCGATGAAAAGTTAACATGGAATCCACAAAGAAACCACTATGATTTTGGAGAGATCAATTGGGCAGAATTTTGGAATGTGGTAAATGGAAACGGTCCATGCAATAAAGAAAGAATGGCGGCAAGAATAAAGGCGCATGAAGAAGGAGCATGGGTGAGAGAAGCTGCATCAGCATTTGCAGAAAAAAGAAAATCGGGATCGCAAAAAGTCGCGTAAATCATTCATTTAAAATACAAGATTCATGAATAACGAATGGCCGTTGTGGGAAGTATTTATCAGAAGCAAACAAGGACTTGATCATAAACATGCCGGAAGTCTTCACGCGGCCGATGCGCAAATGGCTATTGAAAATGCGCGTGATGTTTATACCAGAAGAATGGAAGGGGTGAGCATCTGGGTGGTTGAGTCAAAATATATTCATGCATCAAATCCCGAAGATGCTTCATCGTTATATGACCCTGCAAATGATAAAGCATATCGCCATCCAACATTTTACAACCTGCCGGATGAATTGAAACAAATGTAAACCCTAAATTCTGAAAGGGAAATATAAATGAAAGAACTCATCAATTATACACTTCACCTCGCAGATGATTCACTCATTTTGGGGCATCGAAACAGTGAATGGACAGGGCATGGACCGATATTGGAACAGGATATTGCCATTTCAAATATTGCTTTGGATCTAATCGGCCAGGCAAGAAATTTTTATCAGTACGCTTCAACATTAATAAACAATCCTACCCCGAAATACGCAACCGAAGACACGCTTGCTTATCTGCGAAACACAAATGAGTTCAAAAATTGTCTATTGGTCGAGCAACCAAATGGGGATTGGGCTAAAACTATTTTGCGGCAATTTTTTTTCAGCGCTTATCAATTCCACCTGTACCAACATTTACAAAACAGCAGGGATGGAACCCTCGCTGCGATTGCAGAAAAATCTTTGAAGGAAGTTACGTATCATTTGCGCTGGAGCAGTGAATGGGTCATCCGATTGGGAGACGGGACTGAAGAAAGTCATTCACGCATGGTAAACGCCGTTGATGATTTGTGGATGTTCACGGATGAATTATTTCAGCCCGCCCTCTATGAGCTTTTAGCAGCAGGCGAAGGTTTTGGAGTTAATGTTTCATCATTAAAAAATGAATGGCTCAAAAAAGTGAAAGACATCTTTGATGAAGCAACGCTCCCTACTTCTTTTGAAGCGAAAAAGGAGCCGAGTTCAGGCGGCAAAGATGGAAAGCATTCAGAGCATCTGGAAAAAATCTTAGCCGAAATGCAGTTTTTGCAAAGAACTTATCCGAACAGCGAATGGTGAACTTCGAATGAATAGATTGAGATGATTGAAGAAAAAAAAATAGCAGAAGAAAAAATATGGAGACTTTTGGAAACAGTGATGGATCCTGAAGTTCCAGTGCTTTCCGTTATTGATCTGGGTATTGTGAGAGCGGTAAAAATTGATGATTACGCTTCCGGGGAAAGGGGTATAGAAGTCATCATAACGCCAACGTACAGCGGTTGCCCGGCAATGGATGCAATCAGCATGAATATTAGAATGGTTTTACTTGAACAAGGATATAAGAAAATAAAAATCAGTTCTGTTCTTTCGCCCGCCTGGACCACCGATTGGATGAGCGAATACGGAAAAGAAAAATTAAAGGCTTTTGGCATTGCGCCGCCGACCGCTAAACAACAGGTTTGTCACACAGCATTATTTCACGACGGCGAAGCCATTCAATGTCCGCATTGCCATTCTTATCATACAAAACTCGTGAGCCAGTTTGGATCCACTGCATGCAAGGCTTTATATGTTTGTGAAAATTGCAAAGAACCTTTCGATTATTTTAAATGTCATTAACCTCTTACCCCTGAAGGAGAATAAGTATATTCGTTCATAAAAATTTTTCATGTCTTCCATTGTTTTCGAAATAAAAAATGCAGTTGGAGTTATTGCGCTCAATCGTTCGGAAAAATTTAATTCGTTCAATCGCGAAATGGCAATCCTTCTGCAGAAAACTTTGGATGATTGTGCTGCTGATAAAAATATTCGGTGCATCTACCTTACAGGGAATGGAAAAGCTTTTTGCGCAGGACAGGATCTGGGTGAATTAATGACGCCGGATGCACCTGGTCTTGATAAAATTATTGCAGAACATTTTAATCCAATTGTCACAAGGATTAGAAATATGGAAAAGCCAGTCGTGTGTGGCGTTAATGGTGTTGCGGCGGGCGCAGGCGCAAATATTGCCTTGTCTTGTGATGTAGTCCTGGCAGCGTATTCTGCGTCCTTTGTGCAGGCTTTTTCAAAAATCGGATTAATACCCGATAGCGGCGGAACATTTATTTTACCAAGATTAATCGGTTTGCAGAAAGCAAGCGCGTTGATGATGCTCGGCGATAAGGTAAGCGCGCAGGAGGCTGAAAGGATGGGAATGGTCTATAAAATATTTCCCGATGAAGCCTTTGGAGAAGAATCAATGAAAATTGCCATTACCCTTTCCGAAATGCCGACAAAAGGTTTGGCGTATACAAAACAAGCGTTGAACGCTTCCTTAATAAATTCGTTTGAAGAACAATTAAAAGTTGAAGACAAATTACAATTTGCCGCCGGACACACGCATGATTATCATGAAGGCGTGAAAGCTTTTTTAGAAAAGAGGTTGCCGGTTTTTAAAGGAGAGTGAGTTAAGGATGGGTTATCGGGGATTGCTTTAACAGCGATGATCGCTGGGGCGATCATCTTCTCTGTCAACAAAGCCTGTTTTTGAGTTTTTCCAACGATCAATGGGTTGCAAACTTCATAAATTTAGCTATATCATAACAATGAAAAATTAATTCCAAACCGTTCTCACTTTTTATTTTTTACTTTTACCTTTTTTACTTCACTGCGATTTTATCTTTTGCATGTTTATGAAAAAATCAAAGCAAGCTGCACTGGGTTTTATTTTTGTTACGCTACTCATCGATATCACTGGCTGGGGAATAATCATTCCCGTAATTCCAAAATTGATTGAGCAATTAATTCATGCTGATGTAAGCATGGCTTCAAAATACGGCGGCTGGTTGACTTTTGCATACGCATCCATGCAATTCGTTTGCGCGCCGATATTAGGGAATTTGAGCGATAAATACGGGCGAAGGCCGGTATTGTTATTTTCACTTTTCGGATTTGGAATTGATTATCTATTTTTATCGTTTGCCCCGACAATTGCCTGGTTATTCGTAGGACGGGCAATAGCCGGAATAACCGGAGCAAGTTTTACCACCGCGTCTGCCTATATTGCAGACATCAGTACCAATGAGAACCGCGCAAAAAATTTTGGAATGGTTGGTGCTGCCTTCGGATTGGGATTTATCATTGGGCCGGTAATCGGCGGTTTTCTGGGCCAATTCGGTGCCCGCGTCCCGTTTTATGCAGCAGCGGGCTTATGTTTATTGAATTGGCTTTACGGATATTTTATTTTGCCGGAATCCCTGAGCAAAGAGCACCGTCGTCAGTTTGATTGGAAAAGAGCAAACCCGGTTGGCTCTTTAGCACATCTGCAGAAATATCCC
>DATGFZ010000096.1:0-5278 GCA_035308805.1 Puia sp.
ACTCAACCACCATTGATGATGTGTTCTTTTATATTCCCCGTATTTTTTACAAAGCGGATATAAAACGATGATTACAAAAAGCCAAACAGCATAAACGCCCCACAGCGAAAACCCGAAATTATCCGGCCGAAATAAGAAAGGAGTGTTTTTGGGAATAATATCCGCTGTTCCATATCCTTCGATAAAGAAAAAAATAAAACACAAAAAATGCACTAGAAAAAAATGAATGATGTAATAAAAAAATGGAACCCGGCCGAAGACAATAAAAAAATCGGCGATTTTATTTTTAATATTTTCAAAATAAGCAAGTAAAATAAGTGCGGGGCCAAGAGTCATTCCCAGGTACATGATAGAGGGTGGATATTTGGTGAGATTTAAGAAAGACAGAAGGGTATACATTCCATTCCGTTGTGCAGACCAGGGGTTGGGATCCCCATATTGGTTGATAAACCGCAGGACAACAAAAATCGCAGTGATCAAAATTCCCATTATAATCAAAATTCGTTTTCGTTTTTCTTCGCCATATTCGGGCCCAAATAAATTCCCGAGAGCATAACCACAAAACATGACACCCACCCATGGAAAAAATGGATATAGGATGGCCAGAAAATGTTTTGGGAAAACCTCATATATGTTAAACCGTGAATGATGTGCAAGGTTCCAAAAAAAGCCGACCTCTTGGTTTCGGGCAGCCTCAGGGTAGTCCAGCAGGTTATGTCCGAAAACAATTATCAAACCGATCGTAAGAATATACTGGAGTGGAAGGGATACGCATAATCCCAATAAGATCATGCTTACTGCTGTAGCCCAAATAACCTGCAAAACAACAACATTATACAACGGGTTAAACGTAAAAATAAAGCTCATCACAAAAAACTCAACCAATATCAACCATACTCCGCGTTTTATCAAAAAAAAACTCAGCTCTTTTTTTGTTTTTCTTACCCCATACAAGTATGCTGAAGTTCCTGCAAGAAAAACAAAAACAGGTGCACAAAAATGGGTTATCCATCTCGTAAAAAATAATTGGGGCGTAGTGGTAGCGAGATTTGTAGGTGCATCTGTGGATGCAGTGATGTGAAAAAAATCACGCACATGATCAATTGCCATGATGACCATGATGATCCCCCGCAGTAAATCAATGGAATCAATTCTTTTTTTTGTCCCGATTGAAAGCGTGTTCATGATGGTAGCTTTGGGAACGGGAAATTACAGAATAGTCATGATAAATTTTTACCGGACGAAAATTAAATTCAAAGTCATAATCATTTCGATCCGATTCATATATGGAAATAAGCCATTGCCCTTCAGCCCAGAGAGAATTTTATCGGCAAAGCCCATGCAAAAACCTATGCGTGCATGTCCGATACTTTAATCCCCTGATATCTGCCGTTGGCGATGGAGCGACTCATAGCATTCCGTAAGCGCCATAATAAGCAGCCCCCAGCAACGCAGTTTTATCGTTTGCTATGATTTTGATCGGCACAGCTTTTACCAAATTTTGCATGCGGTCGCAATTAAGATAGTTTTCAAAAAAAGATTTCTTTTTTAGTAAGGGTACAATTTTTGGCGGAATACCGCCGCCTAAAAATAACCCGCCGGTTGCTTTCATTTTTAAAACAAGATTGGATGATTCACGAGCAAGAAAACGAACGAAAAATTGCATCGCCTCAACACAGGCTTTATCCTTATTGTGCAAAGCCGCATGACTGATAATTGAAGAAGGGTCATCTTTCTTAAATGCATTGGTGATCCATACTGGTTGTTTTGTTTTCTTTTTTGAAATCAGGAAAAGATAAATATCATGAATGCCCGGACCGGCAACAACTTTTTCCCAACTCACAATTCCATATTTTTTTTGCAGGAAGCTATGCAATTCGAAATCCGATTCTGAGCGAGGACAAAAATCGGAATGACCTCCTTCCGTAGGAAAAGGGTGATATGCATTTCCATCCCAGAATAAACCCGCTTCTCCCAAACCGGTGCCGGGTGCGATTATGGCCATATTTCCCTTATTCTGTTCGGATCCTTTATGAATTGAAATCATGTCTTTTTCTGTAAGAGCGGCCAAGCCGTAAGCCGTTGCTTCCAGATCATTGATTAGGGCAACCTCCGTTAGACCTAACCGCTCCATCACCTCTTTAATATCAAGGTCCCAGTTCAAATTTGTAATCTCCACTTTTCCCTGAACGACCGGTCCTGCAACACCAAGACAAATTCTATCAGGCTTTGGAAGGTTTTCCTCCTTAATAAATTGTTCAATGATATCAATGCACGAAGGGTATTTGGAGGAATGATATTTCTTTTCCAAAAGAACGCTCACTGATTTTTTCGTGACGCGGAAAATGGCCAGATTGGTTTTTGTTCCTCCAACATCCCCAGCCAGAACGGTAATTGCTTTATCACCCAATTCATTTTTCCGTGGAAAGAACAAATGTACCGGAGGTTGATTCTTTGCTGCCATAAATTTTCTTGAAAATATTTGAGACGGGCTTTTTATTTCACGTCATAATCATACACGATGAATGCACCTGGTTCCATAATAAACTTTTTGTCAGTATTTAACTCTTCAATATTACCGCCAAAAACATTTTTCCCATAACCTTTGATCTTATTGTCTGCAATAAAAAATTGCTGTTGCTGTTTGGAAAAATTAAGTAATACGACAATTTTATGCCCATTCTTTTCCCGTACAAATGCATAAACTGCATTATCTTTTCCAGTGATCATTTTTGTAAATGAAGCATCTGCTGACAATGCTTCTGTCGAACGACGTAAGCTATTGAGAGTTTTGTAAAATGGCGCAAGTCCAAATTGATTCCAACGAATGGTATCCTTCACGAAAAATTTTAATCGTTTTTTATTTGGCACTTCTTGTCCGCTGTAAATTAGGGGTACGCTGTTCTTCATCGTGAAAGCCCAAACCGCGAACGTCCGATAATCCTCACCAAATCGTTCAAATTCAGTTCCGTTCCAACTGTTCTCGTCATGATTGGTTGTAAAATATAATCGAAATGCATTTTTGGGAAAGGTGCTGTCGTTATGGGCGATCACTGAATCCAGTTGGTGTAAACTCGTTTTACCGGAATAAATTCCATAAGCAACACTCATTACGCTCCACGGGTAAGTTTCGTCAAATCCGTCATCATGCAAGCTTGGTTTATCGCCTTCAGCCAGCATAAAAACAGTTTTCATTTTTCGCAAACCGCCAATCGCTGCTTTCCAAAAATCATCAGGGACATCGCTGGCATCATCGCAACGAAATCCATCAACATCACTTCCCGTGATCCAATATTTCATTGCGCTTATCATTGTGTCACGCAATTCATGGTTACTGTAATCCAATTTCCGCGTATCATCCCAGCCATTGGGAACAATTGCTTTACCTGCGGCGTCTCTTTTATAAAAATCGGGATGCGTTGTCATCCAAAAATTATCGGGAGAAGAATGGTTTGCCACCCAATCCATCAACACCTTAAAACCCATCCTGTGCGCCTGATTCACCAGTGACTTCCAATCATCCATTGTTCCAAATTCTTTATTGATAGCATAATAATCTTTAATGGCATAATAACTTCCTAATTCTTTCGGCGTCGCTTTTCTTCCTTCTAGACCGATAGGATTGATAGGCATGAACCATAATACTTCCACCCCCATTTCTTTTAATCGCGGAAGTGATTTTGCAAATTCCTTAAAACTCCCATCTGCAGAATATTGACGGAGATTAACTTCATAGATATTCGACTGATAACTCCATGACGGGTGTTCCGTTGATGCTGACGTATCGATTCCAGAGGAATTATTTTGGATTGACTCATCATTTGGATGGCAGGCAGTAAGAGTAAAAAAATATATTGCCGGTAACAGGCAAAGCAACCGATTTAGCATAAAAAAATTTGCGGTTAAGTTACTTCTTTTTTAAAACACCGATTTGCTGACCTGCTAAATTAACTCACGCAGGGTAGCAACTACCTGGTCTACTTCATATTTAGTATTGAGTTTGCAGAACGAAAAACGAACCGCAACATGATTTTTATCATCATGAAGCGCTGCAATGACGTGCGAGCCCTGTTCTGCACCACTGGTGCATGCACTTCCCCCTGAAGCGCAGATATGATTGATATCCAGATTCAAAAGCAACATGTCAGATTTTTCAGTTTTCGGAAAAGAAACATTCAACACGGTGTATAGACTTTTTCCGCAGGGATCGCCGTTAAAATCGACCTGACTAAATTTTTTTTTCAATTGCTCCATCATATACATCTTTATGCCTTGAATGTATTCGCTGTCCGCTTCATAATTTGCAGTAGCCATTTCCAGCGCTTTTGCAAAGCCCACTACGCCATAAACATTTTCGGTTCCCGCCCGCATGTTGCGTTCCTGCGATCCTCCGTGGATGAATGGGTTTATTTTTACTTTTTCGTTGACATACAAAATTCCAATTCCTTTTGGTCCGTGAAATTTGTGACTGGCGCCGGTAATAAAATGAACCCAAATATTTTTCAGGTTAAAAGGAAAATGACCAACTGTTTGCACGGTGTCGGAATGAAAAATGGCATGGTACTGCTTGCATAATTCTCCCACCGCAGCTATATCGAGCATATTTCCAATTTCATTGTTGGCGTGCATCAGGCTGACCAAAGTTTGCTTATCACCCGCAGCCAGTTGATTTTTCAAATCATCGAGATCAACATGACCATTTGGTAAAAGTTTTACATGACTAATGGTTACTGCTTCATTTTTGCGCAAGTGATCGATTGTGTGCAAAACGGCATGATGTTCTAGCGGAGAACTGATGATGTGCTTGCAACCCAGGTCATGCACAGCCGCATAGATCGCCGTGTTTGAACTTTCCGTTCCGCCTGATGTAAAAAAAATTTCTGAAGGATGCGCGTTTAAAATCTTTGCGACGGTTTTGCGTGCGCTCTCAATAGCCATTCTTGTTTCGCGTCCATAAGAATAAATGGAAGAAGGGTTTCCAAATTTTTCTGTGAGATAAGGCATCATCACTTCCAAAACCTGCGGATCGAGCGCCGTTGTCGCTGCGTTATCAAAATAAATTCGCTGCATACGCGTTGTCAATAGATAAATAAAAAGGATGGCAAATATAAGAAATGCCCTGAATAGTTTGTGGTTTACCGGGTTGAGTTTATCGTTTAAAAAAAAATTACAACGGAGTAAGGGGATTTATTTGACATCGTTACCCGTCTCGCCGATATGGCAACTACCCCATGGAAAATTTTATGGCAGAAAGATCAAGCCGGCAGACCTCCAGGCA
>DATGFZ010000097.1:0-4339 GCA_035308805.1 Puia sp.
AAACGGGACATTTGACTGGGTTTATGAGGAAGAATTTGATTGCCGTGACGGGTTTCGCTGGAGCCCGGACAGCAGAAAAATAGCCTATTGGCAAATTGATGCAAAAAATACAAGGGACTATCTGATGTTGAATACGACCGATTCGGTGTATGCTCATGTTGTTCCTGTTGAGTATCCGGTTGCCGGTGAGTCTCCCTCACCTTTTAAGATTGGTGTTATTGAAATCAATTCCACAGAAACCAAATGGATGGATATTCCCACGGATCCGGTCTGGCAAAGCTATCTTCCGAGAATGGAATGGGCTGATAATAACGAAGAATTGATCGTTCAGCATCTTAACCGCAAACAAAATCAAAGTGATCTGATGCTTTGTAATATTTCCAACGGCTCAACAAAAGTTATTTATTCTGAAAAAGATACTGCCTGGATCGACATTTTGCCTGAATGGGATGAAGATTATAAAATGGGAGGATGGGATTGGCTGAATGGCGGAAAAGATTTTTTGTGGGCGAGCGAAAAAGACGGCTGGCGTCATTTATATAAAATAAGCAGGGACGGCAAGAAAGAGACGCTTATAACCACAGGTCCGTATGACGTCATGCATATCGATCGTATTGATGAAAAAACAGGGTACATTTATTTTATGGCCTCACCTGACAATGCCACACAGGCATATCTGTATAGAATAAGATTGGATGGTAAAGGAAAAGCAGAAAGACTTTCTCCGCTAAATCAAAACGGAACACATACTTATATCATTTCAACGAATGGAAAATATGCCTTTCATGGTTTTACCAATTATTACACTCCATTTGTCAGGGAGTGGATTTCATTGCCGGATCATTCCGCTTTAGATGGCCATAAAGTCTATGAGGCAGTTCAAAAAGCCGATTCCAGCAAATCAAACGTTGTTTTTTTTAAAGTGAAAACGGAAGACGGAATCACCATGGACGGCTGGATGGCTAAACCTGCAAACTTTGATGACAAAAAAAAATACCCGATCGTTTTCTTCGTCTACAGTGAACCCGCCGAACAAACCGTTATTGACGAAAACGGGGTGACTGAAAATTCTTTGTATATCGGGGACATGGCTGCTGATGGATACTTATATGTCAGTGTCGACAATCGTGGAACACCCGCTCCCAAGGGAAAGCAATGGAGAAAAAGTATCAGCCACCGGATAGGAAGAATAAACATTAGTGATCAGGCTATGGCTGCCAAAGAAATTTTAAAATGGCAATTTGTGGATACGAGCCGGGTTGCCGTTTGGGGTTGGAGCGGAGGCGGATCAGCAACCTTGAACCTAATGTTCCAGCATCCTGAAATCTATAAAACCGGGATTGCTATTGCCGCCGTTGGCAATGAACTGACTTATGATAATATCTACCAGGAAAGATATATGGGTCAACCGCAGGAAAGTCGCGAAGATTTTGTGCTGGGCTCGCCGATCACCTATGCAAAAAATCTCAGGGGGAATTTATTGTACATTCACGGGACAGGGGATGACAATGTGCATTACAACAACGCCGAAATGCTGTTAAATGAGCTCATAAAGTACAACAGGCAGTTTCAATTTATGGCATATCCCAACAGAACGCATAGTATTTCTGAAGGAGCGGGGACCAGCATTCATCTGGCGACATTGTATACAAATTATTTGCGGGAACATTGCCCTCCCGGCGGACGATAGAATTTCGGGTAAGCCTTTTGTAAGAATTCTTAAAAAAAATCTCCAAATCTTTGTCCATTTGATTGATAGCCCATACCTTTGCACTCCCATTTCAAAAATGGGAAAATTGACATATGTCTCAACGCATCAGAATAAAATTACAGTCCTACGATCATAATCTGGTTGATAAATCTGCTGAAAAGATCGTGAAAACTGTCCGAAGCACGGGTGCAGTGGTTACGGGTCCGATTCCTTTACCCACCAATAAAAAAGTTTTCACCGTGTTGCGTTCGCCGCACGTGAATAAAAAAGCACGTGAGCAATTTCAACTGCATACCCATAAAAGATTATTGGACATTTACACGTCTTCTTCAAGAACCGTAGATGCCTTATCTAAACTGGACCTTCCTTCTGGTGTTGATGTGGAAATAAAGGCATAAAGATCAGTGAGGCGAAAAGTTGATTGGTTAAATTAGTTCTTAAGATAAAATCACTCATCTCTCAATCTGCCAATAGGCTGAAAAAAGAGCGCTGGGTCTAGTAAGATGAAAAAAGTTTTTGTTTTTCATCTTCTCAGTAAAGAAAATATGAACAAGCCGTTCCGGGTTTGTTTACTGCCGGTACTTCCAGTCCAAGGCTTTGCCAAGGACAAAAAAGGAAAAGGTCGGCTGCAAGCGAGGATTGAAATCATGGTCGGAGTTGCATTTCTTGGCAACCAATCATCAATTGTCCTTATACCCGGCAGCATAAAGCAAATAAAATGAAAGGTATTATTGGAAAAAAAATTGGGATGACCAGCGTTTTCAGTTCTGATGGCAAGCAAACAGCCTGTACGATCATTGAAGCTGGTCCTTGCATTGTCACCCAGGTTAAAACAAAAGATACAGATGGTTACAACGCTCATCAGCTAGCGTTTGGCGATAAGAAAGATAAGCACTCCATTGCTTCGGAAAAAAATCATTTCGCTAAATCCAGCACTTCTCCCAAAAAATTTATAAAAGAATTCCGCGATTTTTCATTAGAAAAAAACCTTGGCGAATCAGTCACTGTTGACATTTTTGCTGAAGGTGAAGATGTTAATGTTGTGGGTACAACGAAAGGTAAAGGATTTCAGGGCGTCGTTAAACGTCATGGATTTCATGGAGTAGGTCAGCAATCACACGGTCAGCATGATCGTCAGCGCGCCCCCGGTTCTCTGGGTAACTCTTCCGATGCGTCGCGTGTCATGAAGGGAGTGCGCATGGCAGGAAGAATGGGCGGTGACAGAGTGAAAATTAAAAGCCTTAAAGTCATAAAAATTTTCCCTGATAAGAATTATATCCTCATCAGCGGCTCAGTTCCGGGACATAACGGATCGGTGGTATACATTCAAAAATAACTATAACAGAATTACAATGCAGGTAGACGTATTAAATATAAAAGGGAAAAAAACAGGTCGCTCAGTTGAGTTGCCTGAAGAAATTTTTGGTATCGAGCCAAATAACCACGTTATCTATCTTGCCGTGAAGCAGTATCTAGCGGCGCAGCGACAGGGAACACATAAAGTCAAAACGCGTCTTGAAGTAAAAGGTTCCTCAAAAAAATTACACAAGCAAAAGGGAACCGGTGGTTCGCGCAAGGGAAACATAAGAAATCCGTTGTATAAAGGCGGCGGAACTATTTTTGGCCCCAAACCCCGGGATTATGATTTTAAATTGAATAGAAAAGTGAAAGATCTTGCCAAGATGTCTGCCTTTTCGCATAAGGCAAAAGATAATTCTATCGTAGTTGTCGAAGAACTGTCATTTGATGAGCCAAAAACAAAACAATTTACGGAGGTGTTGAAAGCATTAAAAATAGCCGATAAAAAAACATTGTTTGTAACGCCCGAACTTAATGATAACGTTTACCTCAGTCTGCGTAACCTGGAAGGAGTGAAAAGTTTATTGCTCGCTGATGTAAATACCTATGATATTGTGAATGCTGATGTACTGGTATTATCGGAAAACGCTGCAAAAATATTTACAGACGATGTTGATTCAGCAGAAAAAGCATAAAAAAAATGTGATGATATGTCAATGTGCCAATAACGGGATCAAATTATAAAATTTTCAAATTATAAAGATGCAATTATCAGACGTTTTGATAAAGCCGATTTTAACAGAAAAAGCTAATGCCCAGCAAGAAAAGTTGAGGAGATATGCTTTTAAAGTAAATCGCAAAGCAAACAAACTGGAAATTAAAAAAGCGGTGGAGGGATTCTACGGAATAACAGTGTTGGATGTGAATACTTCTGTTGTGCCGGCAAAAAGCAAATCGCGTTTTACTAAAGCAGGTTTTGTAAAAGGTCGCAAGCCGGCATACAAAAAAGCAATGATAACGATCGCCGAAGGCGAAACAATTGACTTGTATTCAAATATTTAAAACAAATAATTATAGCACGCAAAGCCGATGAGTTTGCAAAAAGATTAAACGATGGCACTTAAAAAATATAAACCGATTACAGCAGGGACCAGGTGGAGAATCGGAAATGCATATGCAGAAATAACTTCCGACAATCCTGAAAAAAGTTTGCTGGAAAAAATCAAATCAACTGGCGGCAGAAATGTGCAGGGCAGAAGAGCAATGCGCTACATTGGCGGTGGTCACAAAAAAATGTATTGTTTGATTGATTTTAAAAGAAGCAAAAAA
>DATGFZ010000098.1:0-12990 GCA_035308805.1 Puia sp.
TCTTTATAGGTCAAAAATGCTGGTAGATTATTGTCCAATACGTTTGTCACAGTTGATTGTTCAATTAATCCAAGATGTGCGGGGCTTAATCCGATTGACGAGGTTGCAAGCATTGGTACAAGACTATTCAAAAGACTTGGACCTGAAGGCGCCTGGACCGCTCCAGTGTACCACGCATAAGTGCTTGCAGTGAGCGTGTCTCCTGCCATCACCTTTAAAATTATGGTGGGATCAACGCGTTTATTTACTGAGACGCTTGCGTTGAGTCTTGAAACGTAATGATTGCTGGTGTCTGTGTCAAATCCCGCAGGTTTTGCATATTGAGTGGCGCTGACACTATCAAATAATAAATTTTCAATTGTAGCATTTTGAGACTCCATAGTTGCTGCATAAGTGTCCTGTTCCGTTTCTTCACTCAAAACCATTCTTGTATTTCCCAAATGATCTTTAATAAAATAATCATATAAGTATTGAATATTTGAAGTTGTCCATCCGAGAGTTTGATTAATTAATTTATTTCGCACTCTTCCTTCATCCTGATTTATAAATTGAAGGGAATCATTATTGTAAACAAACAATCCGGAATAAGTGGTTGTAGTAGTTTTAGCGGGTGTAGATGTACTGTCAACAGTAATCTTTTTTAATTTATTTCCGGCAGCATCATAAATGTAACTTATTGTTCCTTTACTTTTTATAGCAATAGTTTGAGGAAGGTTGAGAACATTATAGGTGATGCTGCTAATACTTTTATTGCTGTCAACTGTTAAGTTTCCATTGCCATCATAAGCATAATCATTACCGATATTTGTGCCATCTTTAAAATCGCCAAGAGGTGCTGTATTTCCGCTGTTATCTGTAACACTTCCTAATTTATTGCTCCATGCACCTGTTTGCAAATAGCTGTATTGCAAATGATCGATAACAGAAGAAGTATTTACTTGCAATCCTTTTTGCTGCATTAGCAAAATATTTCCATTGGCATCATACTGCAAGCTATCCACGTTAAAATCAACTTGCGCATCTTTTACATATCCACTACCGTTATTCTGTGTAAAGTCTCCTTTGAGCAAACGATTCTCGTTATCATAATTGAAACCATAAGCTCTACTTACCGGATCGCCTTTACTCATCCAAGTAATGCCTGCAATATTGCCATTGGTTTGATTATTATTAAATCCATAATCATAGCAGATATCTTCACCGAACCAGCTGCTGCCTCCGCTGGTTGCATAATTTCTGTTGATACCTTTGAGCCAGCCTCGAATATTATAATTGTATGTTAGCGTTTCTAACGGCCTGGCTCCAACGGCCTTGGTTGCTAATCTTCCCAGCTCATCATAAGTATTTGTATTGATTGTTTCAGCGGTGGTTGAACCGTTAAGATATTTATTTGTATTCATCATTCTTCCTGATGCGTCATAATTAAATGCCGTAACTACTTTATTCCATTTAATTGGTCCCACGCTTGATGTCAGTCCATGAGCTTCACAAGTGCTGAGTATATGTCCGCTGAAATCATATTTTGTAGTAAGGGTATCCCAGGCAGCAGAAACATTTTGAGATTGCAATTGAACTAAGCGGTTGTAATTATCAAAGAAACTCACCGTATTCAAATTTGTGGAACTATTAAGCACGTTAACTCTTGTGCCCGTAGCTATTCCTCTTGTGTGTGCAGTAACTGAGTCTGTCAATGAATATGCAGCAGCCCATATAACTGGCAGATCATTACTGTTATTAAAATTAGTAGTAAACTGTTGATTAATGTTGATATCGCTTCTTGATTCCCAAGTGTAGTCATCAAAGAAGCTTTCGGTCAGCACGGTAAATGTTCCACCAAGTGTTGGATATGTGATACTGGATTGTGCAAGGTTTTGATGATATGCTCTGTTGTTCGAATTCGTCCACACAGCAGTTTTTATTGTTCGGTCAAGGCTATCATAAGCGATAACATTCCACTCTCCGTTTTGCCTGAGCATCGAATCCTGACTCATTACAAGCCTGTTGCGAGCATCATAAACCATATCCATTTCACCTGCCCCTGGCACGCGTTTGGTGATCATTTTCCCTGAAGAATCATAATTGTATTGAAAGCAAAGTTCGTTTCGAACGGTTGCATTTGTTTTCCAGCTATTGCTCCATGAATATTGGACAGCTTTGGGTGATAGTACTGTTCTTAACCTGTTGAACACGTCGTAAACATAGTAAGTACAAAGCCATCCAATGTAGCCATTATTCAAGGTATCCGAAATCTGTACTTTTTTCATAATGAGTTTTCCATCCTTATCCTTATACTCAAAAACTTTGTTTTCATTTTCGTCTGTTGTAATGAGCAATGCAAGAGTCCCTGCAGCATATACTCCATTTACGATAGGCGTATCAGTTAGATTATTTCCGATCGTCCAGTTTTGTATTGAGTCCAGTGAGGTGTTGAATGTATAATCTTTTCTTACGCCGATATTACTACCAGTCCAGCTATTGCCAGGAGCAGTTTCTTTCATTACTCGATTAAGCGGAGAAGCATCATAAGTAGTATTCGAATAATAAAATCCTTCATTATTACTAAAGAAATTATTGTAAAAACCAGGTTGTTTTGTAGCAACATTTGTTCTGAAATTCCCACTGCTTGTTGTATCTGTGTATGGCAAATATTTTTGCACTTCTCTTCCAAGAACATCATAATTTTCAACACTAATTAAATCGTTATTGTCGGGTGTTACCTGTTTAGCCACCGTTTGTATTTCTCTGCCAAGGTCATCGAAATAAGCTGTCGACTGACGGTAATCAGTAACCGTAGTTAGTGCTTCTGCCGCGCTTGCCGTAGCAACCCCAGGTTTTTCCACATCCCAGCTTCGCACAGAATTAACCATTGCTGCAGTGAGTCCCGGATAAGCATAGCTATTTATTGGAACATTTGTTCCTCCAGAAGAAGTTGAATGCGTTACTCCATTTGGCTCAATGAGTCCTGTTGTGCCAATGACTTTTACTTTTATGTCATTATAATAACCTCCAGCAATAGAATATGCACTTTGAGGGCCATTTGTTACATATCTTCTGTAGTAGGTTGTTCTTGTTAGTGCTGAAGGCGTATAGTTTTGTGTGGTTCCGCTGCTGCAATTGATCCAGGCTATTTCATCGTAAGATTGTTGCCATTGGTATGAGTATGTTCCAACAGTCCCACCTGTTGCAGCCGTACCAGTTAAGGAGGGACTGCCACCAGAACTAATCACAGATGTATAAGGAGAAATTGTACCAGGATTATACTGGACGATTTTTACAAGAACCGTAAGTATGTTTGAATTTCGTGTAGTACCATTATTGGTCGCTGCACGGTAATAGTAAGTTGTTCCAGCAAGCGCCGAAGGTTGATAATTCAAGTCCTCACCTCCAGTTCCAATTGAATAATAATTTATATGATCAACTGAATAATACCACTGAAAAGTATATAGACTATCAAATCCACCTGTCGCATTTGTTCCGGTTAAAATAGCAGGCACAGTATTCCATCCGATTGAATCCGCATTTGCAGAGCTTATTGTTCCCGGATTGAAATGCGGATAAAGTGTTACGTGAGTAGTATCAGTATAACCTGTAGTTCCACAAGACACCTTTCTACGATAATACATATTGGTTTGTGGTGGTGATACAATTAAACTTGTTGCGGTTTTTCCTGAAATGTCGGTATACGTGACCGAATCTAAGGACTGCTGCCATTGATAAGCATAACTTCCCAAACAACCACCTCCGAATGCCGGACTTGGATAAAGAGCAATCGAGCTATCCTGTTCAGTTAAAATATTCGGAATTTTCAAAGATCCGGGGTTTAGAGCATAGTTTTTCACATCAACATATAATGTCAGGTTGTGCCCAGTATAACTCAGGTTGATGGGTTGTAATCCTGCAAGTTGCTGAGTCCATTGCACAGTTAGCGTTGCCACTGCCGTGTCGGGGCCGATGATCGTGCAACCAGTTGAAGGATTCCAGACATAGCTACTGATCGGACTACCATAATAATAATAATATGTTACTGTTTGACCTACCCAACATTCCACGGGGCCTCCAATAACACAATTTTGACTTTGAATAGTATCTACTGTGCTATATGCAGTCTGGCTACCAGACTGAACCTGCAGCCGGTAATAAGTGGTTACCGTGGGCAGACCCGAACCAGGATTGTATCCCAGATCGTTCGCGCCGGTGATACTTGTCCAAGTGGTATGATCTGTAGATTGTTGCCACTGATAAGAAAAACAGGAATTATCACTACCCGTGCAACTTGCGAGGCTCGCGGGCGCTGAAGTTATATTGATAGGGGTTGTTGTATAGGTATTCGTCAATTGGTAAGTTGGAGCGGTAGCACCTGGAATTATTGGTGGCGGATTCACAACTACTGTAGCTATGTTAGAATAAGCAGTAGTATTCGAAACACTTTCCGTTACTTTACGTTTATAATACATTGTTTGTGTAAGCCCTGCTGAAAAAGCTAAATTTTGTGTAGCAATTCCATTACTGCTAAAATTTACACCATCGGTACTTTGTTGCCATTGGTATGTATAAGAGGGAGAACAACCACCCCCGGTCGCAACAGAACAATTAAGGGTTGCCGGTGTACTTCCGTAGCTAATCGTCTGTGTATTGTTGCTTATTGTACCTCCAACAACATTTGAGGTGAAAGTGATTGTTTCGCTGAAACTTCCAGTTACGGCATCGACAACTTTAAGCGTCCCGCTCGTAAATCCACTGGTCCAAGTTACGGTCACTTGCACGCAAGGCGTACCGCTGCTGACACCCGTGAACGTTCCGTTCGTTGCAGTCCATGTCATGAGGTCAGTTGAATTCCAGTTTCCGGATATAGTATAGGTGTATTGAGTTCCAGGTACAACGCATGTGGCGCCTGTAATACCAACTTGGCAAAAACTTATTTGCTGAAAAGAAAAAAATACAGCCAAAACTAAAACGAGCTTTTTGTATTTTTTATAAAAAGTTAGATGCACAAGCATTGATTTTAAGTTAGTTTTTGATTTTTTCTTTTTCTTTAGAGTCAGATTCAAACAGATCTATTATTGGAATGAATATTTTTTGAGATTCATTATTTAATTTCCTGGTGGTGCGGCTACCTTAACCATAGCCACGTCCGAATAAGATATTGCTCCGGAATTCATTTCGGTAACCATCCGTCTGAAATAACTTGTTTGTGTAAGAGTTGATCCTACGGTAACATTCAGATCTGTGGCACCCGGAATAGTTACCCAGGTAACATTATCTATGGACTGTTGCCATTGATAGACATAACTGACAGTACATCCCCCACCTGATGCGACGCTACAGTTGATTATTGAAGGCAAACTATCGTATCCAATAGATTGATTATTTGTCGTGCTATCAATCAATCCCCCTTGCAAGGAATTTATAACATTCACATTGTATGTTGCATTTCCTGCAGCAGAAGTAATTGCAATGTTTGCATTTGACGTAGAACCATCCCAAATCACAATGACATAACTCACCATTGTTCCACTTTGACATGTGGTGGATGAATCGCCTAGCATTCCACCGGTAACACACGTCTGAACGGTCGTGCTCGAATCCATCGGTCCGTTAATGATATACTGATAAGACACTCCCGGGAGTGCGCATTGTGGTCCAATAACGGTTATTTGCCCATGTGACATTGTAGTAGCTAGTAACAAAGACGCTATTAAAAATATTTTTATCATAAGCTCTTAATTGATTAAAGTTTTATTGACTGCTTCGCGACTGTCTGCCATAGTTGTATTGAAATGCCTTGATCACATTGCCATATTGATCTCTTATATCCATAACCCGGTTAAGGGAATCGTAATCATAATAACTCACCGTACTGTTAGCACTACATTCAGCAATAAGTCGCAGAAGTGCATCATAGGTGTATGTTGTCATTTGCGCAGTTGATGGATACAACCGCACTTCATCTACGTTCCCAGTTCCAGTAATGCTTAAACTTGTTGTGCCAGTGACTTTCACCTCATGGTATGTCCAGTTATTTAGTGTTCGTCCGGTTGTTGCGCCGCTTTGGGTTCCACCACTCACTGAAGCGCTTGCTCCGCTTTTGAGCCAATAAGAAACAACATAAGTTTGCGTAGTATTCAAACTGCTTTTTGAAATTGGATTCGAAGAACTAAGTGTATAAGCATGTGTACCCGTAGGTGCAGTCGCATCAGTAACAACAGATCCAGCGGTATATGTCCAGTTTCCTGTTTCAGCAGATTCAAAACTATTGAATGCGATATCAGAAAAATAGGCGTTATCAACTTGCGCCAACGGTAATGAATATACGTTATCCCATATTAGCGCCTGATCTTTATCACTGACCAATTTTTGTTGAATGATTTTCCCTGTAGTGCCGCTGATGGTAAAATCTGCTTTTTCAATAAATGAGGTATTGGGCAATAAAGTGGTCCAAGGTGACGTAAATTTTATAGTCTCACCAGCTTGAGAAGAAGTTTTAGGTACAATTGTTTGGAAAGAAAATATTTTTGCGGGGTTAATAAATGTATCTGTACCCAATGATGCAAAATCCTGGTATTGCGTCACTGTACCACTTAATAGTTGGTTGTTTTTCCAAAGCCTGGTGCTAACGGGTAGCAAAAGATTTCTTGCTTTCATTTTACCAAATACATTATCTGAAGTTGCGCTATTAGCGTAATCGTAGGAATAATATGTTTTTTTAATAATTGAATCGCCCTGACTTGTCACACTGGTATCACTTGTTTGCAGCGTATGGAGCGTATCTTCATATCCAAAATTATGAACGGTTACCATTGACTTTCCATCCTTATAATCTGTTTCGATTGTAGAAATCAGGTGTGATATCCCTGTATGCAGTTTGTAAAAAGTCATGGCAATAAGATTCGAAGGAAACATCGGATAAATAGAGGTACTGATGGGTTGGGAAATTATCGGAGATTGATAAGCCTTTAGTCCCCTGATCCAATTGTATTCATGGTAATTTAATCCAAACATATTGTAGACGCTCTTTAACAAATTTCCTGAAGAATCATAAGTCAGTTCATTTGACAATTTTCCGCGGGTAACATCATTTTGGTCAGGGGCAATTGGGTAATAAAGCGGTGCTAAATAACTAGTGGCATATAGCAAATTTTGCGGAAGAATATTATTAAAATTTCCATTTCCGCAAAGTGAGTTTATTGTTTGAGAAAAGGCGCCAGTTACTGATTGCAGGCTTGCGTAATTATATAAACTGAGTCTTGAATCTCCATGCGGGTTAAGATTCATTTGATAAGTGTGTATTGTAGATCCGCCCTCGCCATTATTTCCAAAAATTTCGGTTACACTGGAGTAACCAACGGCATTTCCTTGCGCGTCCTGTAAAGGAATAAAGCTTTGCGATTGTTTTAAGATGACATAAATATTATTAAATGTCGCTGAGTTGTAACCCTGATATCCTGGCGAAGCAGATTGAGCAGATGGAAGAGCATAAAATTCATTTTGTAAATTCATCAGATAATTAGGGATCTTAAATAATACTCCTCCCTGATAAACGAACTTTCGTATATTTTGAATACCAGTCACACTGTCGGTAACAATAATCCTGTGGACTCTAAGGCCACCAACGACAGGATAGCCGTATGAACTGTTCGCCTCAAATTCAAATTTTGTAGTAACACCAAGCGGGTCACGAATGCTTAGCAGCGTTGCTGCTTCCATTTGCGGCCATTTCGGGGTTCTATCTGCAAGTACACTGCAGTTGCTCATGCCTTGAAATGAAACTCCCGGCGTAAAAAACGGATTGTTATTTCCTGAAGAGTAATTGCTGAATCCCCAATGGTCCTGATCATAGCTGAGTCTTCTCGGTAATTGAAAAGTATCCTGATAGATAAATTGATAAGGTGGTTTTGACATCGTCCCATCGCCCGAAACCTCTTTTAATGAAAGGAGTTTTAATCTTCTTGTATCTGAGGAATCAATCGGCCACGCCGGATTTTGAGTATTGCACCAATTGCATGCGGTAGTGTAAGTAGACTGAAAATATGTATAGTGAAACGCGAATTGTTTTATGCATTGTCCAGCTGTGGTATTGATCTTAATTGAATCGAGCTCCTTGTGTGTGTATCCGCCAGCAGGCAGATCTTGTCTGGATGTATCAGCGACAAAAACTACATTATAATTTTTTGATTTGATGTTGGTCAGCCTGTATCCTGTCACGGTGGTCTTCACCATATTTTGCAAAGGATTATTCAGGCATACACTATTTAAATTGGGTCCGCCCTGATAATTTACAAAGTTGTACATCTTACTTTCCGGTCCCAGATCATTGTACAAATAGGTTTCAGCTGTATAGTTTAAATAAATAGTGTCCTTTGTGTTCGGATAAACCACTTTGGTGAGATACCAACTGGCAGGAAGTGCCGCATCAGGATCTGAGCCGCTCGAGGCAGATGAAGGATTTGTTATTTCCTGAACATTATTTTCTCCAAAATAATATTTAGTTCCTTCGGGAGTAGTGATGATCCAATAAGTAAATAAACCGCCGCTATAGTTGACATAAATTTTCAGATTATCATCTGTCAGTAAATGCGGTGTTTTGAATTCATCAAACACAAATTTTCCAGAATACCCATCAAAATTAAATGTGAACAGGTCGGGTTCACAGTCTAAAGCACCTGCGGCGATACCAGGAATGGTAAATCCTGTCATCGTCATTTGTGATGGGTTATCGAGAAAATTTCCGTTGGCATCAGGATGAGCGAGCAATGGTAATTTCATTAATCCTGAATCCTTATAATATCCTCTGGGACCAAGGGCGAGACTGGTATATCCTTTTAGTGTTCCTTCATCCGGAGCCCCTCTCACGGTTCGCATTATCATCCCACCTGCATTTAGTGTCCATCCAAGTCCAACCCATGTCGCCACCTCAGCTAAGTGAATGCCGCTTGCGTGATAACTCAAAGAGATCGGTAGTTTGGCCGCCCCATCCTTTAATCCATAAATCGGGATATTTATTTCCGGCGTCCCGGTGTAATAACTTATGGGGAAGTCTGCATATTTTCCTAAGGAAGCTGCATCAGGCGCAGGCTGAACATAATTATTCAAATAGGTATTGGGGGAACCGTCAATCACACCTTGCGCAAAAAGCACAGTAGGAACTCCAAGCACTAAGAATAAAAAAAACTTTTTTGTCATATTTTTTTTTTCAACTTTTATTTTTAAAAACTGTATCCCATCCTAAATAATAGCGGTTGCGAAACCGGCAAATGATCTCTGTATAAAAAATCATAAAGCAACTGAAGGTTGCAAGTCTTGTTTTTTGTAACCTTGATTTTTTTAGTCAACCCAAGGAGCGCACTCTTCTGCCATGTGTCAAGGTTGTACAGCTGCTGCAATTGTTGAAACGCTCGTAGATAATTGTATTCAAAACCTCCGCTGAGCCATATGCTTCCCTTTGCTTTTATGTCCACATAACTTCTAAATCCAACTCCCTGACTGGAAAAATGAATATGATTGATTCCACTTCCTAGTCCCAGATTATAACTGGCGCCAATCCCAGCCGTGCTTTTGTCATTTATTTTATACCCAAGAATGAGTGCAAGTGCGCTGGTTGTTGGTACGAGTGAATTGGTTTTTTGTGTTTGAATATTAAAACCGTATTCAAGTCTTTGCAAGAATGATTTTGTGCGCTCACCATTGGGTTTGAAATCAGGCATAACTACGGAATTGCTTGTTCCACCACCATTGCCCAAGAGCATTGATTTATTTTGCAATTGAGATAATTGTTGTTGGGCAACTCCCATTTGCTGTTGCAAAAATTGTCCTCCTCCAAATCCACCGGCCGATCCGCCAGCATTTGTGGATCCCATTTTTTGTCCAATCAGTTGCGCAACTAAGGCTTTGGTTTGAAGACCGTCAAGTGAGGAAGGTGATCCGTAATCTTCAGGCAGTCCAAATAATTGCCCGATGTAACTATATTTTTGCATGAAAGGTCCAAAGGCAGGCACCTGATTAATCACCTCCAATGCCTTTGCTTCCATTTTTTTTGGATCATTTAGCATGTCTTTATATTCCACAAGTTGCTGCTGATAATAATAAGCTTCTTTGTTGATGCCAAGAAGTTGCTTATCCAATCCAAAATTGCTCAATTGATTTTTTAGAAATTGTTCTCTTTGCTGAACATATTGCTCAATATTATTCGCGTTTTGTAATCTTGATTCTAACTGTTGCAACTGCCCGCCGATATTTTGAATTTGGGCTAGCTTATCTAAAGGGATACCTGGAATTTTATAATTATTCACTTGCGTTAAAAAGCGCATAGCAGTTTGTATGCTATCAAGATTTGGGATATACTCTCTAAGCGGATTTAAAATATTCTTACCAGGCGGAGATTGAAGAGTGATGAGTAATTGCTGATATTCTTTTTGAGTATTGGCAAATAATTGTTTTGCTTTAATACTGTCTTTCCCCTGCATTTGCTTTTGGAGTGCAGCTTCTTTCTTCTGCATTCGAGCAAGCATTTTCTCGGTTTGACGTTCTACGAGTTTATCAAGCAAACTGTATCTGTTATTAATTACATTTAGCGTTCTACTACTTAAGGAGTTTAATGTTTGAAGGACTTTTTGAGAAGAATCACTGATCGCATGCGAAGAATTAAAATCATTGTTTGAAACTGCATTATTCACTTGAGGAAAAGCAGCCTGGCATATGAATACATATGCGCATATCATGGCAATATGCTTTACATTGGTTAGCACGCAGTCCACGGTTTTGGTTTATAAAAAATATTCTATTACAATGACAATGCTTAAAACTATTGTCATTGAACAATAAACTTAGTTAAATTTAAAATCGAATGAAATCTTTACGAAAAGCAATCGAAAAGATTTGGGTTCGATTTGTTGCTCTCGCAAATTGCTTACATTAAAAAGTTCTCAAAAGGAAGTTGTTCACCTGAGGGTAAGTTCTCAAAAGGAATGTTTGATAAAAGTAAAATGAAAAATTATTACAAAAATCACGGGCATTTCAAATACGTGAAAAAAAACGGTAAAAAACGGTGAAAAACACGGAATTTTTAGAAATTATTTTCAAAAATCATTCCGCTGAAACTGGCTCCCATAAAGGCTCTTGTATTGGTTGACTAAATGATTACCCTTATTTTATCAAAATAAATATTTCATTGCTATTTGAGAATTTTTTTGTAAAGATTAGATGGAATGTAGATTTCTTAAAAAAAATATACTAACGATATAGCACAGACGCTTTCTTATTCTCTAAAATATTTTTTTTGAAAAAACATTCTTTTTAATAAAGTCTCAAATGATAATTTTCTACTGCAGTTTATTTTATCTCCGTTAGAACAACCAGAGAAAATGCATGAACAAAAACGCAATACGGTTAAGTCGCAAATATCAGAATGATTCGATCACATATAACTTATTTAAGGGAATAAATCCTTATGAACAATTTGAAATAATGTATTCCATTGACAATATTTTCCTGCCAAGGATATTGAAAGTTGCAATTGTTTCAGAGGAATATGAATTATGCCGATTGCTATGTGAGCTTATGAAGGAAAGAGAATGAGTCCATCTCAGGAATCCATCCTACCTATGCGCATGAAAAAAAACTAGTGGTGAAGGACGTGCAACAATAGGTAAAGTATCGGAATCGGGTTGCCCTGACGGTTGGTGGCGAAAATGCTATCACGATAAAAAATTATCCGAATAATATATTTTATGCTTTCCATGCAGATGGTAAAAGCGTTTTTTGACCGATGAAATATTCCCAAATGAATTATGTTATTCAGGTTTTATCTTTTATATGGTTTCATTTCTCACACTGAGTGAAATAGATTTTGTTACCAGTATTATTATTCAAAACAAATCATGCCTTACTCGGAAGCGCAGGCTACCGAGATGGCTTCTTCTCCAATGCCTGTCGAAGCAACTCGGTAAAAGCGGGCTCTTCAATCATTCAAGTAAAGAGGTGAGGGTTTACAAAAAAAAGAACCTGCATGTTTTAAATGACCGAAGCAACTGAATGAAAAAGGCTGTCTCTTGATGAAACAGCCTTAATTTTTTTCGACTCAGGTAACTATTTTAAATTTTAATCACTTTCACCACCTTTCGTTTATTTCCCTGCAAAACTTCAACAAAATACATACCCTGTACAAGTTGACTCCCGAAACGGATTTGTTCACCGCTGGTACCATGCAAATGAGATACTGCGTGACCCAAAACATCAAAGACCCTTACTTCCGCATCCAATCTGCTGTCACTATGAATAATGAGCGTGAAGAAATTTTCCGTTGGATTTGGGAACACTTCTAATCGCATTGGGGTTGCATCTACCGAGTCTTCGTTTTCTACTGTGGATGTTTTTTGATCAACACTGTCTGTTGGTGTTTCCACTATGATGGCAGACTGTGAATTTATAGTAACTGACTTACTTCCATTGCTGGTGCATCCATTAGAATTAGAAACCGTACAGGAATAGGTACCGGCGACGTTTACCATGATACAACTTGTTTTAGCTCCCGTGCTCCATGAATAACTGGAACAGCCGGCAGGTGCGCAAAGCTGGGTTGGTTGTGATTTTGTACAGTAATTATTTCCTGAAATTGTACAAACCGGCGGTTGAATTACCGAAACGGTTTTGCTGCAAGAGCTCATACATCCGCCCGCATTGGAAACGGTAACAGAATATGTACCAGCTGTACTAACGGTGATGCAACTTGTTTTAGCGCCTGTGCTCCACAAATAGGTGGTGCAACCGGCTGGTGCACATAATTGTGTAGTTTGTCCCTGACATATAGAGGTATTTCCTGATATCAGGCAACCAGGAGACACGCTAATTGTAATGGTTACACTATTTGATTTCTGACATCCCGTTGCCGTGATCGTTTCTGTTAATGTGTATGTTGTCGTTGCTGTTGGACTGGCTACCGGGTTGGATATCGTTGATGAACTCAATCCCGTAGCAGGAGTCCATGAATAGGTGTGA
>DATGFZ010000099.1:0-2916 GCA_035308805.1 Puia sp.
GTAGAAAAATTCCCGCTCATCGTTTCTCCCATCCCGAATTTTAATTTAAAAAGAACTGCCGAAAACGAATAGGTCTTTATGGTTTTTTGAGCCCGATTCTTTTTTGCGGCTGCGCCATCTTTGCTTAAAATATAAGTAACTTCCCTGGCTAACTGCCGTCCGTTGAACCATTTTATTATTTATATTTTAGCTGCTATAGTGGTGCTTTCTGTTCTTGGTTATTTTTTCCAGGAAAAATTTATTTTCCGGCCGGAAAAACTGCCTGCCAATTTTACCTACAAATATGATATACCGTTTAAAGAATTATTTTTTGATGTAGAACCGGGCGTGCGCATTAACGGGTTGCATTTTTTCAGACCGAAACCGTTTGGACTGATCATGTATTTTCACGGCAACACGCGAAGCATAAAGGGATGGGCAAAATATGCGCAGGATTTTTATCGTTACAATTATGATGTGGTATTGGTTGACTATCGCGGCTTTGGCAAGAGCACCGGCAGGCGAAGTGAAAGAGAAATCATGAGCGATATGCAATTTGTTTATGCAAAACTGGCAGCACAATATACCGAGCAGCACATCATCGTTTATGGAAGAAGCATTGGCAGCGGTTTTGCTGCGAAAGTTGCGTCTGATAACCATCCGCGATATTTAATTCTAGATTCCCCCTATTATAATTTTCAAAAAGTTGTTGAACGTTTTTTGCCGATTCTTCCCATTCGTTTTATTTTGCGCTATCGCTTGCGAACGGACAAATGGATAATGCATGTGCAGTGTCATACGTATATTATTCATGGTACAAAAGACAGATTGATTCCGATTAAACACAGCGAAGAATTGCAAAAATTAAATCCGCAAAAAATAACGTTGATACGAATTGATGGAGGAAGACACAATAATCTCCCTTCATTTCCGGAATACCATAATTTCATCCGGGATATTTTGAAGTATTAAATCACCCAAAGGAATTAAAATATCTTTGCCAAAATTCATAAATGAGGTTTTCCTATTCCCGCTTCAGCCAGTGGACCAGAATTTTTTTCCGTTGGCTGAAACTGATCATCATTATTTACTGTGCTGCCGGCATCGCTCTTTATTATTTGCAGGATTATATTTTATTTCATCCCGAGCCTTTCAGCAAAAACGTAAAATACAATTTCACTGATTCATGCCGTGAAATCAATATTCCTTACAACCCCCAGACCAACCTGAACATCATTCAATTCAAAACAGGAGATACGGCGGTAAAGGGAGTGGTTTTATATTTTCACGGTAACAGAAAAAATATTGGATGGTATGCAACCTATGCCGCGAATTTTACAAAGAATAATTATGAAGTCTGGATGCTAGATTATCCCGGCTACGGCAAGAGTACCGGTACATTTGCGGAACAAAAATTATATGACTGCGCATTGCAGGTTTATAAACTGGCAAGAACGAGATTTAAACCTGCAAAAATTATTATTTATGGAAAAAGCCTTGGTACTTGTATTGCATCGCAACTGGCTTCGGTGCGGGATTGTAAATATTTAATCCTGGAAACCCCTTGTTACAGCATGACCTCGCTGGTGGCTCATTATTTTCCGATTTACCCCGTAAAGCAAATGTTGCATTATCATTTTCCAATCAACGAATATTTGCCAAATGTAACGGCACCAATAATTATTTTTCATGGAACCGATGATGGCGTCGTTCCCTACAGCAATGCGTCCATGCTTAAAGAAATATTAAAAATTAATGATGAATTTGTGACCATTGAAGGCGGCACACACAACAACCTGAATGATTTCCCGGTCTTTCACCAAAAATTGGATTCGCTGATGAAATGAGGGGTGCGGTCAACGCTGAAAAGCAAACACCGCATGTCCTACATCCCCTTTTGCGGATTGCGCCGGCTATGGTCCTTCACCCTCCCCTCTTTTCTCCTTCCCCTCCTGAAGCCTGGTTTACCGGAGTAACTCGCCCGCATGGGGTTCAGGAAATTAAATGCCTCATTTTCCCTTCCCGTTTTTCCGGAATAAAATAATGATTATGCGAAACCGCTTTTTCATCGGAATAAACATCCAGCAGGTGAAGTTTTTTATTCCGAAGCAAATAGCATCGGTAACCGTGTGCAGCGATCATTTCATATAATTTTATGCGTTCATTTTTATCCGCCAGTTCGCACAACAATACCGGGTGATGCATGCTTAATGTCCCCATCATCGAAGAAAATACAGAAACTTCCAATCCTTCTACGTCACATTTAATAAAATCAAGCCTGGGCAATTGTTTAAACAATTCATCTCCGGAAGAATTTTTCACTTTTTCCGATTCCACATATTCCAGGTTTACATGGGACTGGATCACGCGCGCGTATGCAAATTTCTTCATTGGACCGACTTTGGGTATTCCCATGTCCACATACTCGCCTTCGCCGCCAAGCGCCGTCTGATAAAGCGTTACATTGCTGATATTTTTTTTTCGCAGTAATTTTTGAAGGGTGTTGTGAAACTTACTCATCGGTTCGACCGCATAAACTTTCCCTGGCGATTTGACCAGGCGGCTCAGCTCCAGGGTATAATAACCGAGATGCGCGCCGATGTCAACGCAATAATTACCTTCCTGAATAAAAGATCGTAAAAAATAAATATCCTGGTAATCAATTCCTGCCAAACCTGCTTTAAATATTTTTTGAAAAGTGGAGGCCAGCAAGTCCAGGTATTTTTTTTCTCCGAGAAGAGAAAGTAAAAACTTTTTTATCGAATTCATGCGGCTAAAAATACAATTATATTCGAAAAAGCGCTTTTTACAATGGAATTACATTCTGATTTTTGTTTTTCTTTATTTTTTCCGGAATCGCCGAGATGATTTCATCTTTCAAGGCCTGCACCAATCGTTGTTTCACAAAATCCCGATGTACAACAACACTCACTTCGC
>DATGFZ010000100.1:0-3588 GCA_035308805.1 Puia sp.
GTAAAAAGATTTTGTTCTGAAAACGATCTGGGAAATTACATTCAAGTTTCAAAAATTGGGCAGATATTTTTTGTACTCCCATCAATAATAGGAAGCGTAATTTTTCCCCTGATTTCTGCGGGTCAACAACAGGCAAAAACAAAATTGAAGGTAATCGCCCTCACCTTGTTACTCTTTTATTTGGTGTTGTGTATAGTCTTGACAGTAACAGGCAAATGGCTTTTCCCGCATCTTTACGGCTACAATTTTGGAAAAATGTATATACCATTTCTTTTTTCGATTCCAGGCATTCTTTCTTTATCAATGCTATATCCCTTCACTGCCTATTTTTCCGGCAAAAAAAGAATTGACATAAATATTAAAGGCGCGTCTATTGCATTGATAGTAATTATTACCGGAGATATTATTCTTATACCTCGATATGGAATTTCAGCGGCAGCGTTTGTCAGCAGTTTGGGGTATGTATTGTATCAGCTTTACGTAATGATGATTTTTGCAAAAGAATATAAAGTTTCATTGGTAAGTTTATTTTTAATATCTGCTGAAGAATTAAATAAATTACATTCATTTATTAAAGAAGATATTTTTTTGGTCAATAAACAAAATGTGTAGTGAAAATATATATATAAATGGTGAGTATCTGAAAAACAACAGAACCTGGGGTGATGAAGATTCTATTTGGAAAAGTGATATAATAATAAAACTTCTGCATTCGAATAAAATTGAACCTGCTGAAATCCTCGAAATAGGCTGTGGAGCAGGAGCAATACTGGAAAATATTTCACAAAAATGTTCTTTCACAAAATCACTGAAGGGATTTGACATTTCGCCACAGGCAATTAAAATGGCTAAGAAAAGGGAAACGCAGCATTTGACCTTTTACTGTGAAGATTTTTCGCTTCGAAAAGATATACATTCAGATCTTTTGCTGGTGATTGATGTTTTGGAACATCTTGATGATTTTTACGATTTTCTGAGAAAGATTAAATCTTTGAGCAAGTATTTCGTTTTCCATATTCCGCTGGATCTGTCATGCAGAACAATTTTAAAACCGCATGTTATGCTTCAACAACGCAATACCGTTGGCCATATTCATTATTTTTCTGAAGAAATGGTTTTATGGTTTTTGAAAGATACGGGTTTCGAGATTATAGAATCTGAATATACCAAGCCTGTTGTCGATACCAATGTTGCGGATTCATTCAAAAGATGGGTCAAAAAGACATTAAGAAACTTTTCATTTAAAGTTAATAAAAAAATAAGTGTGAAATTATGGGGTGGGTATTCCTTAATGATCTTAGCTAAACAAAACCAATGAAATCCATTCTCTGGCTTCCCAGCTGGTACCCGAATCGCACAGATCACTTTACAGGGGATTTTATCCAGCGGCATGCAAAAGCTACATCGATATATAACAAAATAATAGTGCTGCATGTTGTAAAAGCAAACGAAAACTTTTATTTAGGAAACATTCTTGAAGAGATCAATGTAGAAAATAATTTAACAGAACACATTATCTATTACAAGTCTAACATTTCCATTGGGATCATCGATAAAATTGTATCCCTTTTTCTTTACCTAAAAATATACAGAAGAGCAATTCTAAAATACAAGAATGAAGGTATTATTGAGCCATTCGTTCATGTACATGTGCCCCTGAAGGCAGGACTGCCTGCCCTTTGGTTAAAAAGAAAGTTTAATTTTCCCTTTGCCATTACTGAACATTATGATATTTACAATAACGTCATTGAAGATCCGTTTATTAAGAGAAATTTTTTATTCAGATATTTTGTAAAAAAAATAATCGAACAATCAACTGTTTTTATTCCTGTAAGCAATTTTCTTGGAGAGGCGGTTAATAAAATGGTTGTCGCAAAACCTTATTGCATCGTTTATAATACAGTTGATACAAATTTATTTTTTTTAAAGTACGATACAGAAAAGAAACAGAACTTTCGTTTTATTCATGTCTCGGGAATGACACCTTCAAAAAATGTTGAAGGAATAATTAATGCAACAGAAAGGTTAGCGAAAAAAAGAAATGACTTTGATCTGATCATTGTTGGAAGCCTCAATAATAAAATACATTTAATGGCAAAGCAAAAAAATCTTCTAAATAGAGCAATTTTTTTTACAGGAGAGCTTAGTTATTCCGAAGTTGCACGACAAATGCAAATGGCGCAATCTGCAATTGTATTCAGCAAAACCGAAACGATGTCCTGCGTTGCCGCAGAGGCAATTTGCTGCGGGTTGCCAGTTATTGCCACCCAGGTTGGAGGCGTTCCAGAAGTTATAAACACCAGCAATGGTTTATGTGTTCAATCAGAGAATGAAAATGAATTGGAACAGGCAATGAATGCAATGATTGACAATTATGATGAATTCGACAGAAAAAAAATAGAACAGAAAGCGCATGATAAATATGCTTATGAAAATATCGGCAAACAAATCGCACAACTTTACCAGAGATATTTTTAGTGTACCGCTTTAATATAGCCCCAACCGCTTTTTTGTTTACTGATTATTTCATAAATCCCGTCCGGGACAATTTCCACGCATGACAGCAGGTCGTCCTTTTCAACATGATTATTTTTCATTGCCACGGCACAAACCTTAAACGAGATATTTTTATATGCAGCCAGTTTAACGATATCTGCCGCACAGGTAGAATTATTTTTCAGTACCAGATTAAATCCTTTGCCATACATCACCACTTCAAATTTTCCTTCCGGATTAGGGACAGCCACTTCATTGAGCCAACGGATGACCGACTTTTCATCTAGGCTGTCTTTACTGGTAAGATCAAAAACAACTTGGTAATCCGGTTTTTGTGCCTGCAGGAAAACCGGACCAGATAAAAGAATAGAGAAAACAAAAATCATATTATTCATACATCTTGGGTTTGTTTGATAAAAAGTTACGATTAAATTTTTGAAGACTAAAAGACTTAAGAAATTATTTCACTTGTCACCAAGGGACATTTACACGCAAACAAATTTCAAATTTAATGTTGTTCAAAAGTTATTTTTATTTAACTTTTGCAGATTAAAAACAAGTTTTATGAGACAGCTCACCAAGTTTTTATTGGCGTTTTCAACATTGTTGAATACTACATTTGCCTTTGCTCAAAATCAGGATGATACGAAAGCCATGATCGCTTACATGACTCCTGGCGAAGTGCATAAAATGCTTGCAAAATCTGAAGGAACATGGACTGGTGCAATTTCCATGTGGATGCAGCCTGGTGCTCAACCTGTGACCATGAGTGGGGACTCAAAAATTGAAATGATTCTTGGCGGGCGTTATTTGCAGGAAAAAAGCACTGGCGTCATGATGGGGATGCCTTTCGAAGGGCAGGGCACAACAGCCTACGATAACGCAAAAAAGATTTTTATAACTACATGGATAGACAACGCAGGAACAGGAATGATGTACCTCGAAGGCAAATGGGATCCTGCAAATAAAAGCATTGATTTTTCGGGTAAAATGGTCGATCCATCATCGGGTAAAGATTTGCCGGTAAGAGAAGTACTGCAATTTGCAGACGACAACACGCGTGTTTTGGAAATGTACCTGACAGTCAACGGA
>DATGFZ010000101.1:0-3720 GCA_035308805.1 Puia sp.
AAAGGTTTCCGCTGTTTACTAAAGAAATGTGTTTTATTGTAAAGAGCCTGTTAACAGGAAGGGAGGGCAGCCATGCATTTTCCTGCCTGAAGGCAATGGCAACCCCTTAATATTTCTCATTACTTGTTAACTTACGTCCGGAAAAAATATCAATGACTTCTTCATGGAACAATTATTCAGTTACTCCCGGTTATTGTTGTTCGTAAAAAATATTTTTGAAAAGATCGGATGCTCTGACAGGGACGCGGACATGGCTGCCAAAGTTTTGCTGAGTGCGGATCTGCGCGGAATTGATTCGCATGGTGTGGCCAGGCTTTCAGGTTATATCCGGTTGTGGGAAGCGAAACGCGCAAACGCAAATCCAAATATTCGCATCATCCATGAAACCCCATCTACGGCGGTCGTTGATGGCGATGGCGGACTGGGTTTGGTTGTTGCCCCCTTTGCCATGCAAATCGCTATTGACAAAGCAAATAATGTCGGCACGGGTTGGGTGAGTGTACAAAACAGCAATCATTTTGGAATTGCCGGATATCATGCGCTCAAAGCGGTTGAACAAAATATGATCGGCATTGCCATGACCAATGCAAGTGCTTTGGTAGCGCCGACATTTTCCCTGGAAAGGCTGCTGGGAACCAACCCGATTTGTGTGGCGATCCCGGCAGGAGAGGAACCCGCTTTTGTTGCCGATCTTGCCACCACCACTGCTGCCAATGGGAAGCTGGAAATATTGCAACGAAAAAATCAACGCGCGCCTGCAGGGTGGATACAGGATAAGGACGGGAATGTTTCTACCAACCCCCACGAATTAAAACACGGGGGCGCTCTATTGCCGCTCGGCGGAGATCGCGAGCATGGAAGTCATAAAGGATATGCTTTGGGTGCCATTGTTGATATTTTTTCTGCCGTGCTGAGTGGTGCAAATTACGGTCCATGGGTTCCCCCGTTTCCCGTCTACGTGGCGATGCCGGAAAATATGCCCGGAAAAGGGATCGGACATTTCTTCGGCGCGATGCGCATTGATGCGTTTCGTCCTGCGGATGATTTCAAGAAAAATATGGATAACTGGATAAAAAGGTTTCGCAGTGCTAAAACGGTTGAAGGCGAAGATCAGGTTTTAATTCCCGGTGATCCAGAACGTGAAACGGAAACTGACAGGTTGCAACGCGGAATTCCCCTTTGGCATTCGGTGGTTGAAGACCTGCGCTTGCTGGGAGAGAAATTTGAGGTAAGCCTGGATGGGTAAACCATGCATTGCGATTCATTTTTTTTGAACTTTTTTTGTTGTTGACCAAGCCTCCATGTCTTCAATAAAATCAGTGAATACGATTTCAGGGATTGCGGTAACCGGCAAAAAATTCCGGGAGAAGCTGTGATTCACGACTTATTTTATTCACGAAGAATAATCTTTCAACCTTTATCTTTGCAGTCCTAAAAAATGTAAGAGCGATGAAAATTATGAAGTTCGGCGGGACCTCTGTCGGCAAACCGGAGCGCATGCACCAGGTGAGTGAATTGATTACGAAAGAGCCTGAAGAAAAAATTGTTGTGCTAAGCGCGCTGAGCGGAACGACAAATGCGCTTGTAGAAATCGGCAACTCTATTGCAACAGGTGAAAGAGAATTGGCAAAAAAACAAATTGAAAAATTAGAGAAGCACTACCAGTCTTTTATTTCGGACCTGGTGAAGAAGGGAGAATTTTATTCGAAGGCAAAATCCATAGTTGCCGAGCATTTTGAATTTTTACACATCATTTTAAGAATTTCTTTCAGTGAAGCGTTGAATAAAGATATTCTTGCTCAGGGGGAATTACTCTCGACAAAGTTATTCAGCGTGTATCTTGAGGAAAAAGAAATTGATCATGTGCTGTTGCCTGCGCTCGAATTCATGAGTATCGATGCCCACGACGAACCGCAAATCGGAAGCATAAAAGTTAAGCTGACGCAATTATTGAAACAGCACAAAGGGAAATCCATTTTTATTACCCAAGGCTACATTTGCCGCAATGCGCGCGGTGAAGTGGATAATTTAAAAAGAGGCGGCAGCGATTATACCGCATCATTGATCGCTGCGGCGATCAATGCTTCCGTTTGTGAAATATGGACAGATATTGATGGAATGCACAACAATGACCCTCGTGTGGTAAAAAAGACAATGCCGATAGAACAGTTGAGTTTTGAAGAAGCTGCGGAACTCGCTTATTTTGGCGCAAAGATTTTACATCCGGCCTCCATTTGGCCGGCGCAGTTTTATAAGGTGCCTGTAAAATTATTGAACACGATGCAGCCCGAAGCAAAAGGAACCCTCATTACCGGCGAAGCAGGATCGGTGGGCGTGAAGGCGGTTGCTGCAAAAGATGGAATCATTGACATCAATATCCGCAGCAGCCGCATGCTGCTAGCTTACGGCTTTTTAAGAAAAATATTTGAAGTATTTGAAAAATACAGGACATCAATTGATATGATCACCACTTCTGAAGTAGCTGTTTCCGTGACAATTGACAGTGAAGTGCACCTGAAGAATATATTAAAAGAACTTGAGCCATTCGGAACGGTTGAAATAGAAAAAAATTACACGATAATTTCTGTTGTCGGAAATGAAATTGCGCAAACCGAGGATGTGCTCAGCAAATTATTCACTGCACTCATTCCTGTTCCGGTGCGTATGGTGAGCTATGGCGGAAGCAAGCATAATATTTCCCTGCTGATTCACTCTTCACACAAAACAAAAACATTGCAGTTATTGAATAGTGGATTGTTTGGGCTGGAATAGCAATCATTGGAAAAGCCTCAAAGCAGGTTTATGCCGGATGACCAAGGCAGATGCGGAAATATATCCCGGCGGATCTCAATCCCCATCACCGATCAGGGTTCCATCTTTTTTTATTAAATTGGTACTGGCTGCATCTTTTTGCCATAGCGCGTAATAATTATTCCTTTGATCTTTATGCAAAAGTCAACCGGTTTATTTTATCTTTTATTCATCTTCTGTTTTTCGTCTTCAGCGCAATCAACCAACTTTCTGAAAGGAAATGTTATTGATGAAGCAACCAAAGCCCCAATTGGCAATTGCAGTGTTTTTATCAACAGCACATCAAAAGGAACAGTGACCAACGACAAAGGTGAATTTATGTTGCAAAATCTTCCGGAAGGAAATCACGAACTCATCATATCAAGCATCGGTTATCAAACCTTCGCTTATGATTATCGCAGTGCAGATCTGCCGCTTGATGTACGCGTTTCGTTAAAACAAAAGACAACCGAGCTTTCTGAGATTACCGTTGAACCAGAAGTGAAAGACGGATGGAAGGTATGGGGCAAAACATTTCTGAATAACTTTATCGGTACAACTGAAAATGCAAACGGTTGTACCATAAGAAATGCCACCGCATTGCATTTTCGGTTTTCACAGAAAACTAATCGCCTCACTGTTTTTGCCGATGAGCCGCTTATGATCGAAAATGAAGCCCTTGGATATTCCGTAAAATATCAGCTTGAAGATTTTTATGTCGATTTTCATGAACGGCTCAGTTTTTACCTGGGCTATCCGCTTTTTACAGAGATGATCACAGACCGAAACAAAAAACAAAAGCAGTGGAAAAAGAAACGTCAGGAAGCTTATTTGGGCTCAATAATTCATTTTATGAGATCTCTTTATTATGCCCAATTAAAAAAGCAGGGTTTTGAGCTCGTTAGAAAAATGAAGGTGCTTAACGCCAGC
>DATGFZ010000102.1:0-1553 GCA_035308805.1 Puia sp.
TTATGCACAGTCGCAAAAATCTTAAAGTTGCCCAAATGCAGCAGCTCATAGATGGCAAAACGATATTCGTAATCAATAAAGACAGCCTCGAAAACGGTATTTCCTATTTTACTGTTTTTAATAATAACCGCCAGCCTGTATGTGAACGGCTTTTTTTTAAATACCCAGCCCTTCAACTCAAGGTCGATGTAAAATCAGACCGGCAGGATTATTCTTCAAGAAAAAAAGTTGATGTAGATATCTCTGCCGCAGATATTTCTGACTCACCGGTTATTTCCAACCTGTCGGTAGCGGTGTATAAAATAGACTCACTACAACCAGTGGATGAAAATAATATCCGAAATTATTTATTGCTCACTTCGGAATTGCAGGGAAGTGTAGAATCACCCGATTATTATTTTCAGCAAAATAATCCTGAGGTATCCCAGGCAACAGAGAACCTGATGCTTACCCATGGTTGGCGGCGGTTTCGGTGGGATGATGCGATGCAGACGAAAAGCCCCTTATTTGAATTTGCTCCTGAATATGAAGGACATATTGTAACTGGGAAAGTTATTGATAAAAATACGGGAGATCCCGTCGAAGATGTCGTGGCTTTCCTTTCTGTGCCGGCAAGAAATTTTCAATTAGCAAGCGCAAGGAGCGATTCGCGCGGCGTGTTAAGATTCGATGTTAAGAATTTTTTTGGAGATGATGGCATTGCAGTCCAAACCGCCGATATTCAGGATTCAAATTACCGGATTGATATCAACAATCCTTTTTCAGAAAAAAACTCATCGTATAGGATCCCTGAGTTCGATTACAAATCAAACCTGGTAAATTTATTAAGGAATAACAGCATCGGTACCCAAGTGAGAAATATTTATCGCGGAGACAGTCTTCAAACTTTTTTTGCCAACTTCCCTAAAGACAGCACCGCCTTTTTTGGAAAACCAGACCAAAAATATTTGCTGGACGACTATACGCGTTTTACTACGATGGAAGAAGTGATGCGCGAATACGTTGCCAATATTCTTGTAAAAAATCAATCAGGACATTTTCACTACAAAGTGCTCAATTACCCTTACAGATTATTCTTTGAGGATGACCCGCTTGTTTTGTTTGATGGGGTTCCGGTGTCTGACATGAATAAAATAATTGCTTTCGACCCTTTAAAAATAAAAAAGATTGAATTGATGAACAGAAAATATTTTTTAGGGCCTTATACTGCGGATGGTATAATAAGTTACAGTACCTACAACGGAGACCTGGCGGGTTTTCAGTTTGATCCGAATGTCTTAATTCTGAAATATGATGGGTTGCAGCTGCAAAGAGAATTTTATTCCCCTGTATATGAAACAGAGGAACAAACCGCGAGCAGACAGCCGGATTTTAGAAATTTATTATTTTGGTTGCCGGAATTGAACACCACTAAATCCGGCAAAAAACAGGTTTCATTCTTTACATCAGATGTCAAAGGTAAGTACGTTGTTATGGTTGAGGGAATAACCGAAGATGGAAGAACGGGAGTTAACACGGCCACTTTTACTGTAGGGAACTAAGCATCCCGGTAA
>DATGFZ010000103.1:0-3407 GCA_035308805.1 Puia sp.
TGCTTCGGTATAAATACCAACGTTGTCTTTCTCGGTATCCTCAAGCAGGCGACATAGTCTGTCGTATTTTGCCGCTTCATTGCCGATATTTTTTTCAAAAAAGCGCAATGACCCCGAACTTTTCATTTGCTCAAAAGTAGCATCATTTGAAACAAAATGCTTGTGCGCGCAGCCAAAAAGCCCATACCAGTATAATTTACCCGATGGAATATTTTTCGGCTCATCAGCTGCAAGCAGTTGCATGAACGTATCCACATTATTTGCACCGATGTTAAAATAAGATCGGTAGCTCCGTAATTGGGCAGTGTCCGCCTGAAGATCCTTAAACATTGATCTTGCAAATTCTTTTGCGCGTGAATGTTCATTGATATTTTCGCGAATTGTTTCTGCAAAAAAACCAAGTGTTACAGCAAGGAAAATCATTAGGAATTCTAAAAAATATTCTTTAAAACTTTTCTTTTCTATGCTTGGATGGTGATGGACTTCCATTTCTTTTTTTCTGGGTTTTAATTCATCAGTTTTACCGCACTTGCATTCGGGTTTGCTCAGGTCCAGCGTTTTGATTTCACTGTTTGCTTTTCATCATGTGCCAAATGAAAGCAACCGCAAAACCGATTACTAAATACATAAGCAGTTTGATTAAACGATATTTTGTGTTGCTATTCATGGTAAAAAAATTATGGATGATGAAACGGTTGTATTTTTTTAATTCTTCAGTTTTTTACACACATATACGATTGATGGTTTCATTCATTTTTCAATTCATATTCTTTTTCTAAAAGCGCGATCAGTTTCTTTGCCTGTGCAGATGCCAGAGCAACCCGGCCATTCATCAATTTTAAAAAACCATAAAAGTATTGATAATGCATCATTACAGCATTCATATCTTTAGCATCGCTGCTCACAAAAGGAGGGTTTCTTTGAATGACCTGACGAATTGAATCACCACCATATTCAATTGCCTTGTACATATCAAGAAAGGCATCTGCATTAAATAATCTATCGTTGGTTGCAATTAAGTTATTTACGCGTGTTCGCTGCAAGTCTGCCCAATAGTCGAATCCTTTGATCAATTGATAATATAATGCGATGCTATCGGCAACTTTTCTGTTCCTTATTAACCGAAATGCACCCGTGCTGGTCATTTGGAGATATGTTTTGGCATTCAGCGAGGGGATATAAGATCCCATCATCGTCAGCCTTCTTGCGAGATAATATATTTTGCCGCTGTTGGCATGGCTATTTTTCATCAGCAAAAAAACGGAATCGATCATTTTGCAATAGTCGAGGTTAAGGGAGTCGAACATGCCATACATGGACACATCATTATTCAGATCGCTTAACATGGAGTGTACATAGGCGTCCTCTTGCTTATTGTCACCAATCGTTTCCCTCAGGCTTTCTGCTAGAAAACCCATTGTTACGGCTAGAAATATCATTAGGAATTCCAGGAAATACTCTTTGACACTTTTCTTTTCTACATGCGGATGATGATGTACTTCCATTTCGGTGGTGCGGGTTGGTTTACAAACTCGGAAGTTAATAACGATTCGTTATTTAAAAAATAAAATCACCTGTGATAATCCAGGTTTGAGGATCCTTGGGTGAAAAGAGCAAACTGGCCGGCTCAACCGGTCCTTTCAGAAATTGGAACAGGAAACGATTTTATATGATCAAACCTCATTGATCCATTTTTTAAATGAAACAATATTTTCCTGGCTAACCATAATTTCTTCTTTGGAAGGTATCGTTAACTCTACGGATACTTTTCTTTCAAACTGTTTAAAGCTTTTTACATAATGGGCGCTGATAATGTATTTTCTATTTGCCCTGTAGAATAATGATCTGTCCAGATCATCTTCAAGTTCACTTAAATTGTTTTTGTCTGCGATATATTTTTGGTTGTTTTTATCGACCAGAAAAATGAGCTTATGTTCCGTATAAAAATAAGCCACATCTTCCATGCGTATCGTTTGATAGGCAAGTCCTTTTTTTACGATCACCAAAGATTTCTTTTTTTCATGGTTGTTTAAAATTTCCAACAGTGCAGAATGATTATTTACGAAATGACTTTGCAGGTTTTTGTACTTCCGTACGGCAATACGCAGCTTGTGCTGCATGATTGGCTTTAATATATAATCGATGCTGTTAAAGTTGAATGCCTCGGTCAAATACTTGTCATAGGCGGTGGTAAAGATCACCGGGCAGGCAATGGTGCAGTATTTAAATACGTCAAATGAAATTCCATCAGGCAAATGAATATCCATAAACATTAAATCCGGCTGCTCATTATTTTCTATCCATTTAATGGTTTCCTTCACGCTCGTGCAAGCTCCAATGACCTGAATATTTTCATCCATCAGCATTAGCTCCTGCACCAGGTTCTCATAGGCGGGTTTTTCGTCTTCGACAATTAAGACTTTCATGAAATGGTATTTATAAATTGATTTGGCAGATTAGTTGAGCAAGAAAATCACCAACAAATAATTAAAATCTCCCGTTTAAAAAAAGCGAATTGGTACAGAAGGAAATTGAAAAAAAAGCGGGTATATTTTTTTAAAATATTCACCGGCTCATTTGCCGTCCCCAGATCGAAATAATACCGCTTTACATTTTCAAAATGCCTGTTCGGTAAATTCGGGGAATAGGGATTGAAGTTGGAATTAATTATACGAAAATATTCGGAGATCTGTTTTCTGATTTTATTACAAATACGGAGACACTCTTCAGGGATTTGGGCGATCACCGGCTGAGTGAGGATCCGCCATCAGGGAGCGGAAAAAATGAGTGTTCAGGCATAAAACATGCCTTGAAAGAAAAATGCGGTATTCTTTTTTTGTAAGAAATGTATTTTTAATTCCCATGTTGCAGGCGGATACCTGACAGGTCGAATGATAGACGCTTTTAATGGCATGATGTCGATCCTTGGCTTTTCTTTCGTGACCCGCTGGAGTTTTTACCAGCAGGCGGGGTAATCATTAGTTTTCCCATTTAGGGAAAATAAAACCATCTGCAGGTCAACAAGTGAAATCACGGTTAGCTGCTTAAAGGAAGCTTGTTTCATTCATGAAATTAACGGATGATAAACCATCTTTAAAAAGAATACTAAGTACTTTTGCCCACACCAACATCTAATTCAAAAAATACAATTATTGCGATTTCTTAGCTTTTTTTTTAGACGACTGTTTTTCCTTTGCCTGGTTATTTATTCAAACAAAAATGGATTTTGCCAGACTTATGTATTTGCTCAGCTCAATGGTTCGCCGCTTAACACAACGGGATGGAATATAGCCGGTGATGCGCGCGTTGCCAATGTTACGGGCACCGGCGACTCGGAACTGGTGCTTTGTCCTCCTGTTCAAAATTCAAATGGATCTGTATTTTTTAATCAGCCAATAAATCTTTCG
>DATGFZ010000104.1:0-2974 GCA_035308805.1 Puia sp.
GCTGACCCGGTATATCAGGAATATGCTCAAAACACTTATGCCAACAATGATATAGCCCAAGGTATTGTAATGCTCCAACGGGCTGAACTTATTTTTTTGCACCACAACCATTCCGGCAAATGCGGCTGCCATCCCGCCGGCAATCTGTTGGAGAGACGAATTGATGCTCATAAATGCGCCGCGGTCCTGCATTACTGGTATCGCTGTTACCATTGCGGTAGAAGGAATCATCCGGCTCATAATCCCGGCCATCATCAGTACATTCAAAATAACAACCAACCAAAGGGGTGTGGCGGAAAGGTTCGTATAGACAACAACCATCACGATCATCCATACACAGGCCAGGGCAAAAATTTTGAACTTGTCAATTTTATCACTGAGCTTTCCTATTAGGGGCATGATCACCAGGGTACTGAGTCCGGCCACCATGAATATAATGGGGAGTTGCTGTTGGGTGATGCGTAAATTATTAATGGCAAAGGCACTTCCAAAAGGCATCATCATAAAACCACCGATCGAGAGTAAAGCCGTTGCGGTAAAAGCAATTCTGTATTCTTTTTTTGCAACGGTATGTAACAAATGAGTGAAAGCAGATTTATCCTGCTGTACAGCAAGATGTTTGGTGAGGGGCTGTAATCTCACCGCAATTAAAAAGGCAATAAGAATTGCCATGGCAGCAACCCACAAAAAAGGCGCATGCCAGCCCCAGATGTTTGCCAGATATAAACCGATCGGAATGCCAAGCACCTGGCTTGCTCCAAAACCCATTTGCACAAATCCCATGACGCGACCTCGTTGCTCAATAGAAAACAAATCAGCTATAATAGCCATGGACACAGAGCCGATGACGCCTCCAAACAGCCCGGTAATGATCCTTGCGCATACCAGTAAGGGATAAGACCCGGCGATGCCGCAAAAGATCGTGCCTGCAATAAAGCCCGTATAAAAGAATAGCAACAATTTTTTTCGATCGAATTTATCTGCAAAGCCTGCGGTGAGTAATCCCGAAAACCCTGCACTAAACGCATACCCCGAAACTGCAAATCCAAAATGGGCCGGTTTGATATTTAATGATTTCATGAGCATATCTCCCAGTGGTGACATCACCATAAAATCAAGTATTACGGTAAACTGGGTAATAGCCAGTACGAAAATGGCGAATTTTTGATATGCGGAAAAAGGCAGGATTGATGGCTTTTGTTGATCCATGTTCATATTTTATAAGCTAACGTTAACATATGTCCTAAAAAAAATTTGATTAATAATTGCTCCGGGTGTTTTCCAAGGATGAAAGTAATGATAATCATGGAAACGGAGGTATTTCTATTGAGCGAAATATCTACTTGACAAATAATACAGAACAAAATCGTAAGATTCTCTGACGACAGAACAGGGCCCTATCCCACCTGACAGCCGCTGTGCAGATCGTCCAGGATATTGTTGAAAATGCCGACTGCCATCAGAAATGCCATTCAGAATCCCTGGAGCCCGAAGAATCAAATCAGCGATCGTGGAACATGAGTTCAGTCTTTTACGCAGTAACTTTGAGCTGGATGAAGTAAATATCTTTGCATTTATCTGATTGCAGCGAATATAAAATCAAAAATAGCCAATGAATATCAGCACTTACGCCGGAAAGCATGCTGAACCCTGGATGCTGGTTAATATACCAAAGCTCATTTCAGCCTATTATACAGGTATTCCTGATCCTTCCATCCCGGAGCAAAAGGTTGCTTTCGGTACTTCCGGGCATCGTGGAACTTCGTTTAAACGATCCTTTAACGAATGGCATATCCTCGCCATCACCCAAGCCATCTGTTTATACCGTAAACAAAAAAAAACAGACGGACCTTTGTTTATCGGTGCAGATACCCATGCCCTTTCTGAGCCTGCTTTTGCCAGCGCACTTGAAGTGCTTGCAGCCAATGATGTAGAAATTATGATCGCTGACGGTGATGAGTATACGCCCACTCCGGTCATTTCACATGCGATTGTTTCCTACAATAAAAACAGGAAATCCGGTTTTGCTGACGGCATCGTGATCACCCCTTCCCACAATCCGCCGGGTGACGGGGGGTTTAAATATAACCCGACGCACGGCGGGCCTGCCGGGACTGAAGTGACCAATTGGATCGGTGAAAAAGCAAATGAATTCCTGGAGAATAAGCTTCACGGTGTCAAAAGAATCTGTTATGAAAAGGCGCTCAAGGCTTCCACAACACACCGTTACGATTATTTGAATGGATATGTCAATGACCTCGGAAGTGTGATCAATATGGATATCATTAGGAATTCGACAATTCGTATTGGCGTAGACCCCCTTGGCGGGGCGGGAGTTCATTATTGGGAGCCCATTGCTGATCGGTACAAGTTGAACCTAACCGTGGTGAGTAAAACAGTTGATCCTGATTTTCGTTTTATGCCGGTGGATTGGGATGGACAGATCAGGATGGATCCGTCATCGCCTTATGCGATGCAAAACCTGCTTGCCCTGAAAAATAAGTTTGATATTTCCGTGGCCTGCGATACTGATCACGATCGCCATGGAATAGTAACCCAAAAAGCAGGGTTATTGCCCCCCAATCAATATCTCTGTGCCATGATCTTTTTTCTCTATCAACACAGACCTGCATGGACAAAAAATGCCATGATCGGAAAAACCGTTGTCAGCAGCCAAATGATTGACCGTATAGGCAGAAAACTAAATATAAAATTGTATGAAGTTCCGGTGGGGTTCAAATGGTTTTCAGCCGGATTGCTTGACGGATCGATTGGTTTTGGCGGAGAAGAAAGTGCCGGAGCTTCTTTCAGCAGGATTAATGGAGATGCCTGGACTACAGACAAAGATGGAATCATCGCAGCATTGCTGGCAGCTGAAATCACGGCAAGCACTAATAAAGACCCGGGTGAAATTTACGATCAATTAAGTCATGAATTGGGTTTACCTGCATACGACCGGGTTGAAGCACCCGCT
>DATGFZ010000105.1:0-5455 GCA_035308805.1 Puia sp.
TATTAGCCGGCAGAAACGTGCAGCAAAGTGATACCACAAAAGAATATGTGATCAATGAAACATACATGCATCTTTTAGGTTACCAAAAAGCTCAGGACATCTTATATAAAACACTGGCAGGGAAACCAATTGTTGGCGTGATGGCAGATTTTAACCAGCAATCCTTGCATGAACTCATAAAGCCACTTGTATTTTCTTCAAATCTTAAATACAGTTATACTTTCCATATTGCATTGAAACCTCAGGATACGGAAGGAACGCTGTGGAAAAATACAATTGCAAAAATTGAAAATGCATTTAAGAGAAATTATCCTGAAGAAGAATTCAATTATCAATTTTTTGATGAAAGCATTGCAAAATTTTATAAAAGTGAACAGGATATTTCCCGATTATTAAAATGGGCAACCGGTTTAGCCATATTCATAAGTTGCATGGGCTTGCTTGGCTTGGTTATTTACACAACAAATCAGCGAACAAAAGAAATTGGCGTTCGAAAAGTTTTGGGGGCCTCTGTCAGCCATATCGTTTCACTCTTATCAAAGGATTTTGTTTTGTTGGTGGCGATCGCATTTGTTATGGCTGCACCATTGTCATGGTGGGCTATGAATAGCTGGTTGCAAAATTTCGCATATAGAACGTCAATCAACTGGTGGGTTTTTGCGGGGAGTGGCTTAGCGATGATAATAATCGCACTGATAACTTTGAGTATTCAAACCATTAAGGCAGCAATGGTAAACCCGGTAAAGAGTTTGCGAACAGAATAGAGTAATTGACTATCAGTAACTGATAATTGATGATTAATAAAATAATCGCCAAATTGTAAATCAAAAAACCTTATGTGTAAGGATTATTTTATTATAGCAATCAGAAATCTCCAGCGGAATAAAATTTATTGGGGTATTAATGGTTTGGGTTTAAGTTTTGGTCTTGCCATCGCAATGCTAATAATATTATAAGTGAACGACGAAATGAGCTATGAGCGTTTTAATGAGAAAAAAATCATAGCTATCGCATTATAGCACAGATGATCGATGAAATGGTCACTAGGTTTTTGATAAATGTTTCGAATAGCCAGGGGCTTCAGGTGATGTAATGGAATTAAAAATCTGGGATTTGACTTCCTTGAAACATATAATTGAAAACAAAAACGACCCGAGCGCGAAACAAAGAAGATGAAAGGCGGATTTAATCCGGAAACGAAAAGCCGATAATTCAGAACTTATAATTGATGAACGGTACAGGTTATGATAATTAAAAATCACGACGATGTTTAAAAATTATATCAAAATTGCGTGGCGAAATTTATTGAAGAATAAAACCTCTTCTTTTATTAATATTTGCGGACTTGCTGTTGGCATGGCCGTGGCAATGCTGATAGGCTTATGGATCTGGGATGAAGTGTCATTCAACAAGAGTTTTCAAAACTATCATCGCATTGCTCAAGTGATGACGAACATGGCTTATAATGGCGGAATAAACACGGATTATAATACGGCTCCGCCGTATGGGGATGAATTGAAAAATGATTTCGGCAGTGATTTTAAACACGTGCTCATGACTTCTCGTGCGTTCGCCATGGTATTGTCATCAGGTGAAAAAAATTTGATGAAGACCGGCTATTACTTTGAACCGGGCATAGCTGATATGCTGAACTTGAAAATGATTAAAGGCACACATGCCGGTTTAACAGATCCTTCATCAATTCTATTATCGTCTTCTGTTGCCAAAGCTTTTTTCGGAGATGCAGATCCGATGGGCAAGAGCATGAAAATCGACAATAGTAAAAATGTAGTGGTGACAGGGGTTTATGAGGATATTCCTTATAATACCGAATTTTCAGATATGGAATTTGTTGCACCTTGGCAACTATATATCATGAATAGTCCTTGGTTCAGAAAGGACAATTGGGAGCAGGATGGCTATCAAACTTATGTGCAGATTGCAGACCATGCAGACATGGATAAAGTATCTTATGAAATCCGGAATCTGAAATTGAATAGAATTGATAAAGAAAAAGCAAAATCGCATCCACAGGTATTTTTATTGCCGATGAGCAGATTTCATTTGTATGCTGATTTTGATAATGGCAAAGTTGTTGGAAGAAGCGCTCAGTTTGTTTGGATGTATGGAATTATCGGAGTGTTCGTTTTATTGTTGGCGTGTATAAATTTCATGAACCTCAGTACAGCCAGAAGTGAAAAACGTGCAAAGGAAGTTGGTATTCGCAAAGCAATTGGTTCGCTCAGAAATCAATTGATCAAACAATTTCTGACTGAAGCCTTATTGGTTGTATTTTTTTCTTTCCTGTTATCATTGATTAGTGTTCAACTGATGTTGCCGTTGTTTAATGATATTGCCGATAAAAAAATGCTGATGCCCTGGAATAATATTTTCTTTTGGCTGATGGGCATTGGTTTCAGTCTCCTCACAGGTTTTATTGCTGGAAGTTATCCGGCCTTTTATTTATCGTCATTCAAGCCAATCCGGGTTTTGAAAGGAACTTTTCGCGCGGGACGTTTTGCTTCCGTACCAAGGAAAATCCTGGTTGTTTTGCAATTCAGTGTATCCATCGCTTTGATCATCGGTGTTTTTGTTGTTTACAAACAAATTCAATTGGGGAAGGATCGTCCTGTTGGTTACAAACGAGAGGGGCTGATGACCATTACTACACCTACTGATGAGATACATGATCATATAGATGCTGTTCGTGCGGATTTAAAACGATCCGGCGCAATAACAGAAATTGCAGAAACAGTTAATCCCGTAACCATGCTTGGTTTTGCAGGCAACGGTTTTCAATGGAAAAACAGACCGATTGATGAAAATTTCTGGATAGGAAAAGCCTATATAACCCCTGAATATGGAAAAACCGTTGGATGGCAAATTATCCAGGGGAGAGATCTTTCAAGGGCATTTGCCACTGATAGCTCGGCTGTCATTTTAAATGAATCAATGGTAAAATATATGGGGATTAAAGACCCTGTAGGTATGGTTCTTAAAGAAACGCTCTTTGGAAAAACAACTTCATATACCGTAGTAGGAGTTGTAAAAGATATGCTTATGCAATCGCCTTACAGAACAGTTAAAGAAACGGTTTACATTGCTGACAATGAGAAAACGCATATCGTAAGCATCAGACTAAATCCGCGGGTAAGCATCAGCGCCGCCCTGGGCAGCATTGAAAACGTTTTTAAAAAGTACGCGCCGGCGAGCCCCTTTGAATACAAATTTGTAGACAGTGAATATGAAAGAAAATTCGGTGATGAAGAACGCGTAAGCAAACTGGCCGGCGTTTTTGCTTTACTTGCCATTTTTATTAGCTGCCTTGGATTATTTGGAATGTCATCATTCATGGCCGAACAACGCACAAAAGAAATAGGTGTAAGAAAAGTTCTTGGAGCATCTGTGTTCAATTTATGGAAATTATTATCGAAGGGTTTTGTGTCGCTTGTTTCCCTTTCATTATTGATTGCTTCACCGGTGGCTTATTATTTCATGAACAATTGGCTCCAGGATTATCAGTTAAGGATAGAAATTTCTTGGTGGATCTTTGCCGCAGCAGGTGCGGGCGCGATGTTGATCGCATTAATGACAGTAAGTTTTCAATCCGTTAAAGCAGCACTTGCAAATCCCGTAAAGAGCTTGAGAACAGAATAAAAGTATTTGAAAATGTGAAAATGAATACAGCGAATGGCAAACAATTATTAGCGAAAACTCACCGAAAAATTCTCAAAACATGAATCGGCAAATCGTAAATTCAAAAATGTATGGGTAAGAAATATTTTATTCCTGCGTTACGCCATTTATGGCGATATCGTTTGTTCACCATGCTAAATATTCTTGGGATGGCCATAAGCATCAGCGCCTGCTGGATCATTTTTAGAATTGCAGATTATGAACTTGGTTATGATAGAGGACTTCCAAATGGAGAAAGAATTTACCGCGTCGTAACCGGGTTTAAGTTTGACGAAAAGGAATCTTATAACGGTGGTGTGTCTGCGCCAATATACCAAGAGGTCCGCAAAGAACTAAATGGACTGGATTACGTAGTGCCGGTATTCGAAAACAGGAGTGATGCCGTTGAAGTAAATGCCAGCAGTGTAAAACGCCCCGTATTTAATGATCCTTCTGGTATCGTTTCAACCGACTCTTCTTATTTTACTATGCTCCCTTATCGATGGGTTGTCGGCGACAAATCAACTGCATTAAATGCGCCTGAAAATGTAGTGCTGACTGAGACCAGGGCAAAAAAATATTTTCCTGGGAAAAAGCCTGAAGAAATTATTAATAGCAGACTTACATATTATTCTTCAGACACTGTACAAAGAACAATTACCGGCATCGTTTCTGATTTAAAAGCGCCCACTGAGTTTACTGCGCAGGAATTTTGTTCTTTACCCACAAAAGCCTATGCGTTGAATGAATGGACGAATACCAATGGCTCAGATAAATTATACCTCCAATTAAAGAGGGAATCAAAACCGGATAAAATATTAAGTCAAATTGAAAATATTGTTTCTCGAAAACAAAAAGAGTTTGAGGAAAAAAATGCAAACGATTTCAAATTCACGCGCTGGTATAAACTGATGCCAGTAAAGGAATCGCATTTTTCTACATATATTCATGAGTATCAAGTTCGAAAAGCGAGTAAACCGGTTCTGTATGGGCTGATGGGAATTGGTGTTTTTTTATTGATGCTGGCTTGCATCAATTACGTCAATATGAGTATCGCAAGCATGCCGCAACGAGCAAAAGAAATAGGAGTTCGGAAAACTTTAGGCAGCAGTCACGCTCAGTTAATTTTTCAATTTTTAAGCGAAACGTTATTAACCATTTTTCTTGGAGCTATTTTTGCGGACGCGCTCAGTTTGTTTGGATTTTGGATATTAAAAGATATTATACCACCGGGGGTAGCCCGGTTAGGCGAGAGTATGCAGGCAGCTGCCTTTATATTCGCTGTCTCAATCGTAGTTACCGTATTAGCAGGTTTTTATCCCGGTTGGATTATTACGAAGGTGAAAACCATCAACGTATTCCGGAATTTCACAGTCATCAAAAATTACAATCAAAAGTTCAACTTGCAAAAAGCGCTTATTGTTTTTCAATTTGTCATTGCACTTGTTTTTATAACCAGCGCCTTTATCGTAGGAAATCAACTTCATTATGCCCTGGCAACTGACATGGGTTTTGATAAAGATGGTGTAATACTTGTTCAGGTACCTTGGAAATATTTAAGCGATATTAAATATAGAGACAAACAATTTACTCTTTTTGATGAGTTGAAAAAAGTCAGCGGCATACAGGGTGTATCGCTCGGGTCACCGCCAATGTCGGAGGGGTATTCTTCTTCTGCTTACGAATATGCGCGGGAAGGGAAGGAACCCATCAGCAAACAGGTTTTTAAAAAATGGGTGGACACAGCCTATCTCAATTTATATGGAATGAAACTGCTGGC
>DATGFZ010000106.1:0-1929 GCA_035308805.1 Puia sp.
AAACAGAATAGCGCTCGAACATGATCTAGATCCGATACGCCTAGACCTCAAGACATTTGCCAACTAATTATTCAGTATTTCTTTGATTTTTTTTGCTTCATCTAATGAAACACCTATTCTAGTCTGGAACTCCCAAAGATCAATTTGCTTAAAAACTTCACTAAAAGAATTTTCTAAAATTTTCAATTCAAAATCATTTAATTTTAAAAAACAGCATTGCTCATTTTCAATCTCAGTAATTTTGTCTAGCAATTTAACAACTGAATCTTTTTTTGCACCAATAGTTTTTTCGAAATTATTTATTTTGATTCCATGACAAATTTCATTCAATATATTTAACAAAGGCCAAATTTCATCTGGATTCAGGTTAAATGTTTTGTAATTATTTTTTTTAACGCATTCTTTTTTCAAAATAATATGCTCCTTCTATTGGTTGAAATGCTGAGCCTCCATCAATAGCATAGGGATTTCTGATCACTACAGTACTCGAATTTTCAAGTCATCTCTATGGAATTTTTCAACACAGTCGTTATAAAAGATCTTTTTCTGCGTCTATATCTGTAAGCCCAATATCTTTTTGATCAATATTGAACGCCGTAGCAAGTTGCTTCATCAAATCGATTACTTCATGAAAAGCCATTAAATATCCTATGTTATATGAATGCGAACTTCTTTCTCCTTCACCAGCCATAAAAGATCCAGTTTTATTTGAGCTTTCGTTCAATTCATTTGAATGCTTCTGATTATATTGAGCCTCTTTCGCTTTTTCTTTAATTATCACACATAAATCATATAAGTAATATTTAAATTTTTCATCTTTCATATTTGTCTTGTTTTCAATATTTCTTTGTTTGATTTTATCTTGGAGTTTCATTCGATCTTTTGTTATTATTTTTTTATTTTCTTGTGCAAAATTTTCTTCACTCTTTTTCCAAGCATTTTTAGGAACGCCAAAATCCTCCCATGCGCATTCCATTGCAATTTCTAATGTATCTTGAAGATAATCATATATACATCTATCGCCTTCAAATACGTATAGATAAAATCCAACGGAGGGATCATACTTGATCTCATAATGTCTTGAATTGAAAGATTCTGCGTAAGCTTTCCACTTCATAATTATTCCTCGGATAAATAATAACGATGTTCTGAACTCGCATCGATCCATTTTCCATTTTGAGTCCGATGCTCTAAATGAAAGTGTGGCTTAAATCCATGCGGATCTTTAATATCAAATCGTATTTTTTTATTTCCACCCATTAGAATCATATCACCATCTGCATTTGTAATGATTTTCCCTTTTCCACCAATAAAATTTTCTATCCCTTTCACTGCATTATCAATTTTTTGCGTATCAAGCTTCTTTCTATTTGTATTTTGAAATACTAATTTATTTGGAAAATAAAATCTAATTCCTGATTTGGATAAAGTGTACTTCTGAATTTTTTCTACTTCTCCTAATTCCCTAGAATAAAGCCTTATTGACTGCTGACTCTGTTTTGAACTTAAGGCAGCCCTGGTTGTTGTATACCACAGACGCCCAGCAGACATTATTCCTTTCGCCAACCCCAAACCTCCCGCGAGCATAAAGCCAGTATCTGCAAAGTTTTCAATAGCAGGACGCGCAGATCGAAACGCCGGATGGTTCATATCCGCAGGGAGCATATTTTGCATCCAACGTTCTGCGGCGTTTCGAAACGCTTCATTGGAGGCTTGAAAGGATCTCCAGTCGCGAGAAGGCGAGCTTATACCCATCATCCATAACGGAGCCCGAAAAGGGACGGTGAGCCCGTATCCCACATAAGAAGCATCAATCCCTACTCTAACAAGAAAATCTTTAGTGCCATAAATAGTGCCTAAAGTTCTTTGTTTTCTCTCTTCGCGATCAATGGGATAGTCTTGAAAAAAGGAATTCCACCTCGTCTCAAT
>DATGFZ010000107.1:0-22003 GCA_035308805.1 Puia sp.
ATGGCATGGAATAAAACCAATAGGATGCTCTATTGGTTTTATTCCTGTTCATTTAAAAATTAATGATATGAAACAATCAAACTCAAAAAAACAAAACGCAGGAACAAAAGCGAACAGCACATCGGCCAATGGCACGCATAAAACCACAAAACAAAAACAGCAAAACGGCGTGAAAACCGGAAATTCATTGCTGGAGAAATTTTTCACCGACCAATTGAAAGATATATATTATGCGGAGCAAAAAATTACGCAGTCTTTGCCAAAAATGAGGGAGGCAGCAACCACCGATGAGTTAAAAAATGCTTTTGAAGAACATTTGCATCAAACCGAACGTCACGTGCAGCGCCTCGAAAAAGTTTTTCAATTATTAAAAAAACAACCGGAAGGAAAAAAATGTGAAGCGATCGAAGGTATAACCAAAGAAGCAGAGGAAATAATCCGGGAAACTGAGCAGGGCACCATGACAAGAGATGCGGCACTTATTGTAGCCGCACAAAAAGTAGAGCATTATGAAATCGCCAGTTACGGAGGTCTTGTGCAGCTGGCTATCACGATGGGCCTGGAAAACGCGGCTGACATACTGGATAAAACGCTGATGGAAGAAGAAGATACAGACCAGTTGCTGACGGATATCGCTGAGAATGATATTAACCTGGGCGCAGAACAGGAAGGAAACAGGTATAGTTGGGAAACCGAAGAGGAAAAAGCTGTTCATGCGTAAAGTAGTCTGGGATCAAATGATTTTTTCACCCTGAAATAAAGTTTGCGATCCATCATTTTTTTATTTGGCTGAATTTTTTGCGGGCAGCCTCCGATGCATAACGGAACGTGATTACTAATGAAATCAACTATGGAATCGAAGGAAGTAGTGATTGAAACACCAAAAGGAAGTTCACAGAAATTTGACTACGATCAGTCCAGTCATTTTTTCAAGTTAAAAAAAATACTTCCGGAGGGAATGTGTTTCCCTTTTGATTTTGGATTTATTCCCGATACAAAAGGCGAAGACGGAGATCCTTTGGACGTGATTGTCATTTCAGATTTTCCTTCCTTTCCCGGCTGCCTGATAGACTGCCGGATAATCGGTGGATTCAAAGCCGTACAATCGGAAAATCCCGGTAAAAAGAAAATCATACGCAATGATCGTTTTATCGCCGTTCCGGAATGCTCCGCATTCTACAAAAAAATTCAATCCATAAAAGAACTGCCTGACGAAATCATCAATGAGCTGGAAGATTTTTTCATTAACTACAATAAAATACAGGAAAAGGAATTTAAGGTCATCAGGAAACTCAATCCCAAAGAGGCATTGAAGATAATTAAAAAGAACTCCACCAAATAACGGGCAGGTAGCGGCTGCGCTAATGATGGATTGCAAATTCAATATCAGGGGTAAGGGCTGTCGACCTGTTGCGGGCAGCCCGCTTAAGTAATGGCACGCAATGTGTGATTCATTTTGATGAATAATGCGGGAACCTCGTGAGTGTCGATATTTTTGATATTTCATTTGAAAATGACGGAAAAAAATATTCCGGATGGGTCAATCCTTCAGGGAAAAGGGATGAAATGGGTAGGCCCGTTTCCTTTCAGGTGGTTTTAAATAATGTGATGTTTGGGAATTTGTCCCTCGACAAATGTCATTGGACAATCCGCGAAAATCGCCCGCACATACTAGTTGATAAAGTAGGCGTTGAAATCGAAAAACATTATAAATTATAACGCATATTGAATAACCTCATCAACAAAAAACAACCATGACTATTCCGATCAGTTCCGCGGTGGTAGCGGGAATACTGCAGATTAGCAGCCCTGCCTTTAAGAACAATGATTTTATTCCCCAAAAATATAGCTGTCAGGGGGAGAATATAAGCCCTGCCTTAAAAATTAAAAAGATACCTGAGGGAACAAAAACGCTTGCGGTGATCCTGTTTGATCCGGACGCATCACCGGCTGGCTTTGTCCACTGGGTTCTGTGGAATTTACCGCCCTCAACGAAAATCCAGGAGAAAATTTCGGGAGGATCAAAAGGAAACAATGGCAATGGCGAAGTGGGTTATACCGGACCCTGTCCGCCTTCAGGTATCCATCACTATCAGTTTAGGGTATACGCGCTGGACACCAAGCTGACCATGACAGAGACCTCCGGAAAAAAAGAATTGGAAGCGGCTATGAATGGTCATATTCTTGCTCAAGGAACGATCACCGGTCTGTATAAAAAAAACTAGGAGGATTAGAGTTGAATTCCCGCAAGCAGGGCCCTTATTGCTGTCGCCAGGTATGACAACATGATTTTAGTGAAGCTGATCATTTTCCCAGGTGTCCCGGTAAATCAGAGGACATGCCAGTTTTCTTTTATCAGGTCTTCGAATGATATTTTTTTTTGCAGAGAACCGACTGAATTGATTTGAAAAATAGAAATAGACATGTCAGTAATTTTCGTGATGCGGTATAATTCATTTTCATTTTGAAAAATGACATCCTGGCTTTGAAGGCTGTCTATTATGTCCGATGTATTTATTTTTTTCATAAACTTAAATTCCCCGATTGGCAAAGTCCCCGCTAAGAATAGCGGGGACGTCTTAAAGTAAATAGAGAGATAAAAATAATCAAGGGTAAAATATTCAGGTTGAATTAAGGGAATGGATGTGGCGATAAGGTAAAGCGCTTGTGATGATAACCTGGGCGATGAAATAAACAATGCGCCCGGTCTTATTGACATTTGGTTTCGGTTCTTCCATAAACTGTCCTGGGTATTCAGAAAAAAAATAGCACCATTCTTTGAAAAGACTAGTGCTATTTATTGGTAAATCTTCCGTGAAAGTAAATAATACTTAAGATGCTATCCAAATATTATCGGTGAATTGAATTTTTCATTTAGACAATCCACAAAATACCCAACGGATAGCCGTTGCAACATTGATTAATATCGGAGGTTCCGGTTTAGAACCCAGCTGCTGAAATCCTTTCCTTACTTTCCATGGTTTCGCTTCATCGAAAAAAGAGCAACTCCGTTTTCATTATTCAATGGCAGCCCCTGCAAAAAAATCCGAACGTCTGTCGCAATGATGCAATCGATTATCAATTGCATAGTCGATTTCCCGTTCTCATCTGACTTATCTGCGCTCCGTGACATCATTCATCCATAATAATCACCTCACCGTCCTTTAAAGCTTTAAAAAGCCATTTGTTTTCAATGCAGGCCTGAACATCCAGCTCGATTGCCGCCGATTCATGATGGTTTGAATGATAATGGGGCAACAGGCCATAATTAAAAACATGCAGCCCTTCCCATATCGCTTTTTTAATGGATTGGTAAGGGAAAAAATCAGGGTCGTCGACGTGTTGAATATATTTCAATGAATCGCAAAGAATGCATATTCCCGCGCTGTAGCCGGCGTAAAGAAAATCATTTCGCAATCTTAATTCATCAAATAGGATGTCAAAACCACTCAACCTCATGGCTTGCCGCAATACAAAAGTATTTCCCCCGCTTACCCAGACGCCATCTAAATGGGTGAGCTTTTCTCTCAATTTATTTTCCTTGCCAAAATAGTTTCTTAGGTCAAGGGATTCCGCATTAAATCCGAGGCGGATCAATTGTTCTATTTCCTGCTTTTGACCTTTTGGCATCATCTCTGGAACAGTGTCGCCCGAATCCTGGGAATTATTAATGTGTCCGATTTTGCTTTCAGGCGGCAACAGGCTTTTCAATTTCTCTACCTCGTGTCCGAACATAAAGGATGACAGATAAAATTTCATTTATTTCAATTTATTCCGGGTTTAATTATTTTTTTATCACTGCGGTTTGGTTGGTTTAAAAAATTTTCGAAGCCTCCAGGAAAGATGAATGATCTTTCCAAGCAAAATAGAATCCGGCGCCGCCGGCAAAGGCTGATTGCTTCCCAAATTATCCGCAGATATTTCTGCAAAAATGAAATTTTCTGAAGGTACCGGAAGTCCGGCGAGTCTTCTGAGCAAGGCAAGCTGCCCCGCATGGGTCATTGCATCGGCAACAGGCCCCTGCATAAGCTGCGTCAATGAAATTTCTTTGATTGCCGTCCCTGCTGCCAAATGAGCGGAAAGATCTCCCAGCAGGAAATGAAATCTTTCGACTTCCTCTGCAAATGATGAAAGCGGCTCAGCCCTGAAAATGCCACCAATAAAAAAAGTGCGGGCATATCCTATGACATCACTCATGTGCCTGATGAGTTGTATCGGCGTTCTTACACCATGACCCGCGGAAAAATCAGGGAAGTCTGCTCCGGCACCGCGAATGGCCTTTTGAGTCCGGTATGCGAGGCTGGCAAGTAAATGTCTTATTGTCTCACGTTGAATATCCATTTTTGTGGTATTATATTCTAATGTATATGAAAATTAAAATCTCTCAAAATTGATTTGATGAATAGAAGAGGCTCTTTGATATACGCCCCGTAAAATAGTAAATGACTCACTGAAAAAGATCAGCCAGTGATAGATAGCCATTTGCATCAATGCCTGATGATCCGTAATCAAAATTCTTACCAATCTGCCCGCTTATGAACAACATATGTATCAATACCGTGCATTTTCATTTTATTGGTTTTGAGATAATGTGTTAAGCAACAATCAAAAATGATTTTGGTCTTTTTGTTGTTACTGAGCACCTAAAACTTTGATATGTTGACAAATTATTTTAAAACAGCATGGCGCAACATAGTTAAAAACAAAGCGCACGGATTTATAAATATTAGTGGATTGTCTATAGGTATGGCTGTGGCGATGCTTATCGGTTTATGGATCTGGGATGAATTATCATTTGATGCATATAACAAAAATTATAATGATATCGCTCAAATTGCAAGAAAAGAAATAACTAACGGTGGTGTATATGTTTCAAGTGGAAGCAATCACTTCCCTATTCCGCTTGCAGATGAACTTAGAAAAAATTATCAGAATTTGTTTAAACACGTTTCAATTGTCACAGAAGTCAAAAGGCATATACTTGATTTTAACGGCAAAAAATTCGCTGAACAAGGATTGTATGCAGAGCAGGATTTTGTAAACATTTTTACGCTGAAAATGATAAAAGGATCAAGTGCTGATTTTTCCGATCTTAATTCTATTCTTCTCAGCCAGTCTGCTGCACTGGCTCTTTTTGGCAATGCTGATGCCATTGGGCAAGTTGTAAAACTAGATAATATGCAGCCCCTGAAAGTAACCGGAGTATTCGAGAATCTGCCTCGTAATTCTACTTTTTCGGAAGTCAATTTTTTTTGTCCCTGGAGTCTTCTTGTAAGTACAAATAAAGACGTAAAGGATAAACTTGATGACTGGGATAATAGTTCCTATTATATTTTCACGCAAAGTCAGCCTGGCATTTCTATGGAAAAAATATCAGGCTTAATTAAAAATATTTATTGGGCAAAAATTAAAGACAAGCAGGTGAAAACGGCAGGCAGCAGGGTTGATCTTTTTCTGCATCCGATGAAGGATTGGCATCTGCGTTCCGAATGGAAAAATGGTGTCCACGCAGCAGGACAAATTCAAATTGTTTGGTTGTTTGGTATGATCGGTGTATTTGTATTAATGCTTGCCTGTATCAATTTTATGAATTTAAGTACAGCACGTTCAGAAAGCAGGGCAAAAGAAGTAGGTATTCGTAAAGCAGTAGGGTCGCTACGAAGCCAGCTGGTAAAACAATTCCTTGGAGAATCGCTATTATATGCGTTGCTAGCCTTCATAATAAGTGTAATTCTTTCATCTGCCAGCTTGAATTGGTTTAATCAAATAGCCGATAAAAAGATAATTTTTCCATTTTCAAATGGACTGTTTTGGACTTTCTCTCTAGTGTTTATTGTCCTTACCGCATGTTTAGCCGGAAGTTATCCTGCAATATATTTATCATCATTCAACGTAGTAAAGGTTTTAAAAGGCACATTTAAGACGGGCAGGCTCGCAGTTATCCCCCGAAAAATTCTCCTCACACTTCAATTTACAGTTTCGATCATTTTGATCATTGGAACCATTGTTGTGCATCGTCAAATCCAGCTTGCTCAAAATCGTCCAATAGGTTACGACAGAAAAGGGCTGATCCATATCACTATAAATACGCCTGATCTTAACGGGAAATATGATGTGCTTCAAAAAGAGTTGTTATCATCAGGAGGTGCTGTTGGTTTTGCACAGTCATCCAGTGGCAATACAGAGGATAATTATTTTGATGATCGCTTTGAATGGGAAGGCAAAAATGCTAATCTTACCTCACAATCATTCGCATTAATGGCGGTTACTTATGACTATGGCAAAACAGTAGGATGGCAAATTGAAGAAGGTCGGGATTTTTCAAGAAATTTTTCAACTGATAATAAAGCGGTCATTCTGAACGAAGCGGCTGTAAAATATATGCAATTGAGGCAACCTGTTGGCAAACAAATTAAATGGCATGGCAATTTATTTACTATAACAGGTGTTATTAAAGACATAGTTAAAGGGTCTCCCTATGCGGATGTGCAGCAAAGCTTGTTTTTTATGGTGCCAGAAATCGGACCCAATATTGTCATCAGGCTTAATCCTCAATTAAGCGCTGCTGAAGCGATCAATAAAATCGAGCCTATTTTCAAAAAGCTGAATCCGTCATCTCCTTTTGAATACACGTTTATAGATGATGATTATTCCCGCAAGTTTGCCTCAGAACAACGTGTAGGAATCCTATCAACACTCTTTGCAATACTTGCTCTTTTTATTTCTTGTCTTGGCATTTTTGGCCTTGCCTCTTTTGTGGCTGAACAACGGGTTAAAGAAATAGGTGTCAGAAAAATATTGGGAGCATCGGTATTCGGGCTTTGGCGCCTGATGTCAAAAGATTTTGTGACCCTTGTCTTTATTTCCTTTTTGATTGCAACTCCGCTGGCTTATTATTTTATGTACAGCTGGCTACAAAATTACCAATACAAAGCAGCCATATCCTGGTGGATCTTTGCTGCCGCGGGACTCGGTGCATTACTGATAACATTGATGACCGTTAGTTACCAAAGTGTAAAGGCAGCGATTGCAAACCCGGTTAAGAGTTTGAGAACAGAATGATTTGTTTTGAGTAGCAGTTTAGTTAACGAAATGTATCTTACGCAAATTAAATAATCGGAATTTCATAACTCCGAGGTCGAAAATCATCCATTCTTTGAATGATATGAAACAAGCATTGCATAGCGATTACAAAAACGTACATACTTTAATTGAAGCAACAGAATATCATGTCAATAATCCACATGCCTGATTCTGGCTCTCACACATCCATGCAGTGAACTAACGCCTTCAAACGCTGATTTCCATATCATTCTTAAAATTTGGGTTCACCCCATGTAAAAAGCCGGGCTTATGAAAGCCCGGCGCTGTTTGTCGTACCTGTGAAACCCAAATTCTTTATTTAATTCCCATTGAGTGGAATGGATTCTTTATGCAGCAATTAATTTTTTACAATCTTTTGAACCAGGTTCTGACCGTTGCAACTGACGCGAACCATATAGATTCCATGGGGTAAATTACTCACGTTGATGGTTTCAGTCTGACCGCTGTTTTCATTTTCAGCTATCTTCGAAAGCTGACCGATCGTGCTAAAGAATTCAAAAGTGACATGTTTATTCTGCCAGTTGTTTGGCAGGGTGATGTGTATTTCGGAAGTCACCGGGTTAGGATAAGTTACGATCGTGAGCGTGTTTTGCTGCTGCTCAAAAAGATTGACCATTTGGATGTCAGAATACCTGGCTGTACCGTCCATATTGACCATACGCAATCTGTAATAAATCAGGTTCGCTTGCAGGGAACTGATATTATCCACCATATTATAATTGGTCTTCTGGGTAGTATTCTCGTCTGTGAATACAGTCTCCACATCATTGAAATCAGTTCCGTCAGTACTTCTTTCCACAACAAAATGACTGAAGTTGATTTCGTCTACAGTCACCCAGTTCAGGTTCACTTTATGATTGCCGCCTAAAGTGGCGGTAAAAGATTCCAGGGTAACCGGAAGAGAAACAGGGGCTGTAGGGTAATTAAAGCCTTGTGTATAGAGACTGAATAGTCGTTGGGTTTGTTGTGCCTGTGTAGTCTTTATCCCCAGCGTCGCCGTAAATGAGGAAACGCCTGTGTTGGTAACGGTATACATATTTACCTTGGATGAAGTGTCAACCCCGGGTTGACTGGCCTGGTCTGCGTCAATACCCAAAAATGTTCCCGGTGAAACCTGCGATAATGAAATCTTCGGATTTGAGGTAACATAACTTGCTGACGCTCCGACACCGGCTGCAATCTGGTCAAATTCTTCCAGACCACTTTGACCGTCTATATCTAATGCTGTAAGGTTAAAAGTATCTAACTTATAGGGAACTGTGGTTCCTGTTATATTATAATTGAAAGCGAATACAGCATATGACTTACCGACAGAAGGACCGGATGTAATAATAGGCTGAAACGCTTCGGGATATCCGCCGTTGGCTCCTGTATTGTCGTCAATTGTATTGATTACTGCTCCGCCAATGATGCTGTCGATCGTTATCACGGCATCTACTCCTGGGGCAACACCTTTATATATATACTTCGCACCAGCCTGCAGATCTGTTCCTGAAATCAAAAGAGGGTTAGCACTGAAATTCATTCGCTTCGGTGCGTTTGCGCCAAGAAGGGTAGCAGGAAAATCATTGAGGGCACAGCTCTGCGTTTGGGGTCCGCCCAGCTTACCATTGGATTTGAAGTTCGAACTGTTTGCGATGCAATAAGCCTGCAGAGAGAGCCCCGTTCCCAGTAAGCCTCCTGAAAAGGTAATGTTCCCGTTCCCCGAAACTCCTGTAAAATCATTCTTCAGGGTAATATAATCTATTTCGCCATTGGCAATAATGTTGTTTATCGTAAAGTTGCCGCTCGTTCCGGCAAGTTCTGCCCTGAAGGCAAGAAAGTACACGCTGAGACCTCCTTCCTGAAAATTCCCGCTGCCCTGCCAGCCGATCGATAAAGAAGTGTAGGAAAGCGTATCGACTGCCAGTCCGCTTGTCTGGTAGCTTTGTCCGATCACCAGTGAACTATTTTTGAAAACCACTGTACCTCCGTTGTTGGTCCAGCTCTGGGCAATTTCAACATAACTGCTGTTGATCTGAACGTATCCACCGGCATTGGTGAAACTTCCGTTCTGGCTCGTGCCGGATTGTCCTCCGCCTGCGAACCGGTATTGCTGGTACTCCCCCTGGGTAATGTTAATTCTCCCCGTGAGGTTATTGGTAAAATTGACGCCACTCGCTACATAAAGCTGAGGTGTTATTCCTGAAGGGTTGTAAATATTGATCGTTCCGTTATTGACGATATTGCTCCCTGAATAGGTAACGATGTGCTCGATATTGATCACTGCCGTTAAAGGAATATTCGAGGCAACCGGAATATTTCCCCCCTGCCAGGTAGAAGCACTGCTCCATGCGCCATTAGCGATCGTTGTATACGTTTGGGATTTTACACCCACGCTTGATAAAAGGCAGACAAGGATCAAAGTGGCTGTGAGTTTTGCTGAGGGTAGATTTGTATTCATAATTTGAAAAATTAGCGTTCGCAGTCCTATTGCCAACTTTTCTGCCAGAAAACCTATCCCTTAATTTTCAATTACATATGTAGAGATGAGACTCCCAACCTGTCTATAAATGGGAAAGATTTTCGGGTTTTGGAACCAAATCCCAAAAAATCTCCCCCGGGATAACCCCGAAAGACAGGAAGATCAGGTTTAGGTTATTATATATTATGGTTGTGGAACGAATACTTGTCCAGGGCAAATCCAGAACCCGGTGACAGACATTAACACGTTAGCAGACGAGTCTTTAGGATTTAGCTGTCACGGGCTGAAGGCTAGGGACAATTTGGTTAATGCGACCATAAAAACATATTATCAGGAAAGCATAGGCAATATTAATATCACTGCGCAGGATATGAGAAGAGTATTGTTGAATCTTTACAGCAATGCATTTTATGCTGTGAATGAAAAAGGCAAACAACAGATTCAAGGATACGAACCAACTGTTTTAGTAAGTACAAAAAAAGAAGATGATCAGGTTGTACTAACGGGGATGGACAATGGGAACGGCATTCCGCAAAAAATAATTGAAAAAATCTTTCAGCCATTCTTCACGACAAAACCAACGGAGCCTGGAGGGGACTTGGTTTAAGCCTGAGCCATGATATTGTAATGGCGCATGGTGGTGAAATAAAAGTAAATCCCAATGAAAAAGAGTTTACCGCGTTTGCAGCGCACCTGCCAAGAAGTTCTTGAGCATCACTCCCCCTGTGCCACCAACTCCGGTCGGGTCCTGGTCATTTCAATTTATCCATCGGTGATCCTGGCTGCATTTATTTGGGATTTGGCCCCCCGTCAATTTCATTCCCCGCTAACGGCAAGATTTTATTTCCTGGCAGGTAAACGCAATTGTATGATAATGGTAACCGGGCCTTTTGTTTTATTCAGTTCTTAAACTTTTTACCGGATTTGCCATGGCTGCTTTTATGGCATGGAAGCTAACCGTCATCAGTCCAATAAATATTGCAGAGAACCCTGCCACCGCAAATACCCACCAGTTCACGTCTGTACGGTATGCATAATCCTGAAGCCATTGGCGCATAAAATACCAGGCAACAGGTGAGGCAATGATGATTGATAATATGATCAGGGATACAACATCCCGGCTCAACATCGTCGCAATATTTGCAAAACTTGCCCCCAATACTTTTCTGATTCCGATTTCCTTTGTCCTTCTTTCGGCAGTAAACATTCCAAGCCCGAATAATCCCATGCACGAAATTAAAATCGTTATTCCCATAGCGACATTCACAAGCCATGCTGTTTTTTCTTCCTGCCCGTACAGGAATCCTATTGATTCATTCATGAAATGATAATTGAATGTTTCTTCAGGGAATATTTTTTTCCATTCCTTTTCCACAGCAGTTAAAATTGTTTTTACATCTTCCGCGCTTTTTTCCGCACTGGTAAGTTTAATGGCAATGCTGTGCCGGAAAAATTTCATATTGGTTATGATTGCAGGCTGGATCGCGTCGTGAAGAGAACCCTGGTGAAAGTCAGCGACAACTCCAACAATCGGAGAAGCGTTTGCACCATTTGGGTTTGTATTAAAACCATGAAAAAGCTGTTTGCCGACTGCGTCAGCGGGGTTTGCGAAACCTATGGCTCTCGCCAGCGTTTCGTTGACTATTATTTCATTCAGGCTGTCAGCGTGTATCATGTTTCTGCCGGCAATCAGTTTCATCTGGTAAAAGGGTATATACTGATCATCACCTTCTTCGATGACTGGCTGAAGAGTTATTTCCTCCCTGCCCTTGAATGTAAATGTGGTGGACGTTTTAGCAAACCCCATTGGGCTGTCTCCCTGCCACAATACCCGGTCTACTCCCTGAATTCGGCGCACTTTCTCTGCAAGAATTTTTAATTTATTATCGCGGTCCCGCCATTTGTCAACCGTAATGATGGCATCCGAATTAAAACCTTTGTCAGCGGTTTTCATGAAATTCATCTGTTTACCCATGATGATTGCCGTAATGATAAACAGCATCGAGATGGTAAACTGAAAAACGATCAGCACTTTGCGGAGATTGATTTTTTCTGAACCCTTTTTAAAATATATTCCTTTTAAACTTAAAACAGGTAAATACGAAGCCAGAACCCTGGCAGGATAAAATCCTGCAAAGACGGTCGTTATCACGATAACAGAAAAAAGGAATACTAAAGTAGAGGGTTTGAGAAGATGAAATTCAATCCCTTCCGGAATATAATCTTTAAATAAGGCAAGTAAAGGATTGACCAGTAAAACAGATAAGATAGCTGCCAATAGTGTCAGTACAAGTGTTTCAACAAGGAACTGGAAGGTGATGTTTTGCCGGTTGCTTCCCAAGACTTTCCGGACACCAATTTCTTTTGCACGCTGAACCGATTGAGCCGTTGAAAGGTTAATAAAATTTACTGCGGCGATCAGTAAGATAAATACTGCGACCCCCATCAGGGAATATAAAGTCGGCATATAGGCTTTGCGAAAATCATCGCCGTCATCGCCCCTCCGGAATTCCTTGGTAAAATGTATATCGCCCAGCGGTTGCAGGAACATATTCAGTTTTGTTCCCGGTTGCTGAAACTTTACATGGTCTTTGATGAAGGCAGCAAATTTTTTATTGATTTCTGCAGGCATAACATCTTTGTCCAGTTTTACCATAGCGAGTGAACTGTGCGGCTGAAGACTGGTCCAGTCTGCGGCCTTTATCTTTTGTTTCAAAAAGCTATGCGTCGCGGTGGAAATGGAAATAAAATCAGTATAGCCAAAGTCCGTATTTTCAACCCAGTCTTTGACGATGCCGGAAACACTCACCCGGAGCGAATCCTGGTAGATCACGGTTTTGCCAATCATATCATTAAGCGGGATATTGCCAAAATATTCTCTTGCCCTATTTTCTGTCAATACCACTTTGAACGGATCCTCTAAGGCCCGCGGAGTCCCCATTAACCATTTATATTTAAATATGTCAAAATATTCAGGCCAGGTAATGATTGTGGAGGTGTTATAGGAACCGGGGATTCTGCTTTCAAACTTTTTTGAAGCTTTATTGGCATCGGGAATAGTAACGTCTTCGCCAAAATCTATGAGCCCTGCTTTTGCTTCAAATCCAGGGATCTGATTCTGAAATGCGGCGACATCATCGGTAATGCTATTCAAGAATACTTTTTCGCCCTTGTCATTCTGCGCTTCTCCAACAATCCGATAAATGCGGTTCCCGTCAGGATGGAATTTATCAAAACTCAGATCGAATTTCGTTAGGAGGTAAATGGTCATGCATGAGCAAATTCCCAAAGCCAGCCCAAATACATTAATGGCAGTGTATATTTTACGGCGGGTAATAATGCGCCAAGCAATTTTGAAATAATTTTTTAGCATGAGCCTGGAATTTTATTTTATATATCAAGGAAATGACCAAAAATCATTTTCACTGTGTATGAGCCATTTAAAAAAGGCTGATAACATGCCTATGTTCGTTTCTGATACAACAGCTGTACGCTTACACCATATCGTTGTCTTGTCCTGCCCTTGTTACCATTCAGGTAAAGCGCCCGGATACATTGTAGCCATCGCTTTTTTAGCATTTTGATGAGGGTTTTCCGGCAATTCCTAGTTAAATTGTGTCTGCTAACACACTGCAGTGATATTAAACCGTGCATGATGATTCGCTGATTTTTGGCTTAACCACCGTTCCAGATGGAAAAATTTTTCAGAACTCCTCCACCTCAAAAAAAGAACAGGCAACCTTCAAAAAATACTTTTTATGATAAGCGGGGCACATTCGATCATCTATAGTAAAGATCCTGAAGCGGACAAGACCTTTTTTAAAGATGTCCTCCATTTCCCGAACGTCGATCTGGGCCACGGCTGGCTTATTTTTGCCTTGCCACCTGCTGAGATCGCCGTGCATCCGGCAAATGAAAACAAGGATAGCGAGATCTACCTGATCTGCGATGACATCCATTCGTTTACACAAGAAATGAGTGCGCAGGCGATCCCGTGCAGTCCTGTATCAGATCAGCGCTGGGGGCTGCTGGTATATCTTACCCTCCCGGGCGGAGGCAGGCTCGGCGTATATGAAGCCAGGCACGCCAGGCCCTGACGCGCAACCACCCGTTTAAACAAATTGAGCCGGAAGAGGGATTGCCGGTCAACTTCAGATTTTCCCCAGTTTGCCAATTTACATTCATCGCTTAAACTTCCATCTAATGCAATCCATACAAAAACACATGAGGAATTCTCTGATTCTATTGTTTGCCGGAATATCTTTTTTCAGCGTGAGGTCCCAGCAATATGTGCTCGATAAAAAAATACCGGTGCCGGGTGATGGCGGGTACGATTATGTCGCCATTGACCAGGTCAATCATCATTTATTTGCATCGCACGGAACCGAATTCAATGTGATCGACCTGGTGACCGAAAAGCCAGTAGGGGTGGTGCAGGGTCTGAAAGGCGTGCATGGCATCGCGATCGTAAACGAAGTGAACAAGGGCTTTATCTCTGACGGAAGGGGACAGGCCGTGGTGGTGATCGATCTGAAGACCTTCCAGATTATCAAGACGATCAGCCTTGCCGCAACCGATGAGGACGGGATAATCTACGATCCCTATTCAAAAAAAGTGTTTGTGTTTAACGGGGACAGCAAAAGCACCTGTGCGATTGATATCAAAACCCTGGAGCTGGTCAAGACCATTGACCTGGGGGGCAGTCCGGAGTTTGCTGCCTCAAACGGGATGGGGCTGGTCTATAACAATATTGAAGACCAGAACAGCCTAAAGGTCATTGACACGAAAGCCCTGGAAGTTAAAGCCACCTATCCCTTAGCTCCCTGCGGGAAACCAACCGGTCTCGCTTTTGACGCGGTGCATAACCGGATCTTCACCGGGTGCCGCGATAATAAGGGTCTTTCTGTCCTGGATGCTGCCAGTGGCAAAGTGATTACTACGCTGCCCATTGGAGCGGGCGTGGATGCGGTCTGTTATGATCCCGGTTCTTCGCTGATCTTTTGTTCCTGCGGGGACGCGACGACAACCATCATCAAACAGGATGGTGCGGATTCCTATCAGGTGATCCAGACCCTCGCCACGCAGGTGCGTGCAAAGACGATGGCACTTGATCCCCAGACCCATAAGATCTATTTGAGTGTGGCTTCCTATGAAAACGGTACCAGGAATATTGTTCCCGGGACGTTTACCATCCTGGTATATAAAATGCAATAGTTCTTTTCGTCCATAGACTAACGGTGATATATAAGTAAAATAATTTTTCCAGACCGGATTTGCCGGTTAAGGATCACCGTTATCCTGTGGTTTTGCAGCCGGCTGCCGTCGTCTCCCGGTTGCCCGCCGCTCAGCAGGTATCCGCCCGGGAATGATCGGACGTGGATCATCGGCAGACAATGACCATGCAGCGTAGCCGGCGTCAATGAATTTGGTTGAATTAATAATGACCACGGCGGGTCATCACCGGGATTCTTAGGTAAGAGATTCCCCGGTTTAAGATAGTTGGAGATCCCGGTCAGCCAGCTTTTTTACCTCTTCCCATTCGCGTTCAGAAAATTTTCTGACCAGCTGCCTCACCTTCTTAAAAGCCTCACTGACTGTGGTATAGATATCCATCTTCTTAAAATAAGGATATTTCTTTTCAAGCTCCAGTTCAATGGGAAGAAGCTTGTTTTGTTCCTGGTCCTTCATAAAGATCGCGTGTTTGTTCCAGGTAATGTCGCCATTTCTATGCCAAAGGGGCAAGACTCAACTTTACCAAATCATTCGATTTCGTGGTGCTGCAGACTTGTGGATAACCATGGGATCAGGAAGAAATGAAACCAGCCTCCCTGAGGGATCAGGAAATGACCTCTTTCTTGCTTTCAGCGGGACGCGCTGCCGGTTTGGATTTGGTTATTTTTTTCCGTTTCTTTCTGACAGAGACATCTTCCTTTATTTTTGCCTTGGCAATATCGCCCGCAAATAATTTAGAGGCTTTCTTAAGCTTGGCTTCGAGTTTTTTGGGCTTGATCACGTCTTTATATTCAGAAAGCGCTGTAGCAAACTTTCCATACACGAAGGCTCTTGCTTTTCTCTTCGCACTTTTTTTATTAGAATCCTGACTCATCTTTGATAATATTTTAATAACATAAAAATAATACAAACTTAATATTGTCAATGTTAAGTTTTTTGATTGCATACACCTGACCTGAGGGATCATTCACTCACATGCAGCTTGGCTGCCTTTGGCGGCGTCCGGAGGGGCTAATCATTTTAACCATGTTGGCTATGGAGTCCCTTTATTTCCAATGACCGGGTTTTGTTTTACTTCATCCAAAGACAAACGAGGTCGTTCTTTTCCGGACCGAGGGCGGTCGCGGCAACCTGAACGGGGGTTTTCCGGATCTCTTTTTATCGGACGAGATCCGGCAAACATAAGGGGCTTTATATCCGTCGGGGCTTCGTTTATTTTATTTTCGGATGGTGGCTCATAACGGCAATAAATAGGTGAAAACAGAAGGAATAATCTCTTTCCCAGAAGGAAAATCTATTTCTGGGACATAAAGATGTGCAGGTATTTTGTTATCTCCTTAAGCATTAGCGGTTTAATTTAATGGCACGCGATTCGCACCTGTGAAGACCAGGACGGGATCGCTTCAGCAAAAAAGATTAAAATATTCGACGGCCATCAATAGGTTAATAATATAACAGATTTTCATCCCTACCCGCCGTGAGCCCTTTTAAAAAAGGGCTTTTTCGTTTGGTGAGTTTTTTTCTTCAGCCCCACTCTCAAAGACCAGGAAAAATAGTTAGATCTTCTCCTTACCGGTTTTGAAAAAAATTCTATATTTATCCAGGTGTATTCCCTGTTCTTATTCCCGGAGCCATAGGGCGATCTTCGTTACCATCCTCAACCAGACCAAGTGAAGAATAAAATTGACATCCAGATACTTTCTCCTGCTACCAGGGAGCAACTGCTTGCGCTGCGTGACGAATTGCGAACCATTGACGGACTGGAGGGAATCGATCTGCAGCTCCCTCCTGCACCCCTGACCCCGGGAAAAATGGATGCGGGGCTGGGTATCGGTTTGGTGATCCTGGACGCGGTCATTGCGGGCGTCACCCATTTTACCGCGGAAAGAACAGCAGACTATTTTGGAGAAAAGATCCTGTCTGCGTCAAAAAAAATCCTGGGCACTGCACCGGGTAAAAGCGAAATACCGGCTTCGGAAGATGAACCGATGAGCGGAACAGGGAACTGGAATTTTGCCCTCTCCGCCACCAGTGACGGCAAGAAATCCGTCACTACCTACGACCAGTCCGGAGTAGTCCGGCGTTTCTCCAGCCGCGAGTATTCTATCGACCCGGAACACACCTATGCCTTGCTCATCGGGACAGGCGAATACGAAGATCGCTCCAATTTTTCGCCAATACCTCCTGTCGCCGGGAACATGGATGAAATGTACCGTGTGCTGACCGACAAAAGCCTGGTGGGTCTGCCTTTTGACCATGTGACACGCCTGTTTAACGAAAATTGTATTGCGATAAAAGAGGGACTCAGAAACGTCAGCAGGACCCCGGATATCCGGACGCTGATCATTTATTATTCCGGTCACGGGCAAAATACAGGAGGCAACCAGCTCAGCCTGATCGCGCGGGATACCCGCACCATTGACGAAGAACTGCACAACGATATTCCATACGCATATGTGGAAAAGATGATGAATCTCTCCCAGGCGGATCAAAAAATTGTTTTTATTGACGCCTGTCACAGCGGGCTTGCTGCCCAGGGAAACAGCAATTCCTTTGATTTTGAGCCCGTGCTGGGAACATTCACCCTGGCATCCACTTCGGCAGATGATTCTTCCTATTTTAAAAGAGACGCTCCGGGCACTTATTTCACAAGCTTTCTTGCCGAGGCATTCAAGACGGGAATTGCAGGAAGCAACACCATGCTGTCGCTGAGCGATCTGTACAATTATACGACGCAGAAGCTCACCAGGCTCAGGCTCCCGGCGCCGGTATGCAAAGCGCAGTTCAAAAATATTGTGGCCGATAATTTTTACATCAGCCCGAACCCTTCTTTTTCACTGGAGGCCAGGCTTGCCCTGCCGGGTCAGCTATACCAGCAGGGACGGTATGAGGATGCCCGGCGCGAATTTATCCTGCTGGAAAAAGAATACCCTGAAAACCAGCAACTCCGCAATGAGCATGTTGAATTTGAAAGAAATGCCGAGTTCAACAGGCTGGTTAAAGAAGGGGATATCCTGCTGTATAATCAAAAAAGTTACCGCTCCGCCCAGCAGAAATTCCGTGACGCCCTATTACTCCGCTTTGATGAAAACGTCCGGGACAAGATCGCGCAATGTGAAAAAAGCCTGGCTGACCAAACCCGGCAGGAGCAACAGGAAAAAAAGATCCCCGAGGATCCAAATAAGATCCCGCAGCATAATGAGAACAAACAACGGCAACAAAAAACCATCCCTGACAAGAACAAAAAGCTAAACCTGATCCGCACGGGTCTGGTCATCCTCTCTCTGCTGAGCATCCTATATTTTATTTTAACCCGTCACAAAACACTGAACCTCGTTGACGGCGAAGGCAATACTTACGCCTATACCGGCGAGTCCAATAAAAACAGCCTGCCGGAGGGTAATGGCAAGGCCGTGTACAAGAACGGCAACAGCTATGACGGGGAATGGACCAACGGAAAACCTGACGGTAAAGGGACCTTTACCTGGGTTAACGGTGATGTCTATTCGGGATATTTCAAGAACGGGTATAGGAATGGTAACGGCAGGTGCGCCTATAAGGACGGGTCTGTCTATGATGGCGACTGGGCTTACGACTACCAGCAGGGAGAGGGCACATACACCTGGGCAAACGGTGATATATACCAGGGAGCTTTTAAAGACAGTTACCGCGATGGCTATGGAACCTATACCAGCCTGGCGGGTGAAATTTATTATTGTGCCGGCTGTAAGAAATATGCGGGCTATTGGAGAAGAAACCTCAAGGAAGGGAACGGGAGCTGTTATGACAGCCGGGGAACGCTCATTTACACGGGTTATTTCAGCAACGACAAACCCGTCAACCCCGTCTATCCCGGCAACTGACGGCCAAAAAAGGGCAATGGATTTCCGGTTGCACGCCGGACGACAGCTTGGCTGATGACCAGCAACATTCTCTCCGGAAAAACTAACGGATATACACAAACGAAAACGCTGAACTTTCAGGTTCAGTTGCCCCGGTCGCCATCCCCCGGCGAAGGATTACATTTCAGAAAATAAAAAAAATATTTGGAAGTTACGATTTGTATCGTATCTTTAACCTACGGTATTCGTCGTATCTTTGTGCTGAACCGATTCAACACCCATCTTAATTTCAAAACCATGTCAAATAAAAATCAACCACCCGGGATCGTTCCAACCAAGGCAGAATTGGAAGCGCTTAAAATCTTGTGGAAACACGGGCCCTCAACAGTCAGGTTTGTTCATGATATCTTAAACAAAGAAATTAAGAACGTTGGATATACCTCGACACTGAAGATGATGCAGGTGATGACCGAAAAGGGAATGGTAAAACGAGACGAAACAAATATGACACATGTCTATTATCCATTGCTGCAGGAGCAGAAGACAATGGGTCTGATGGCAGAACGGTTTGTGCAAAATATGTACAATGGCTCGATTAGCAGTCTGCTTGTTGCTTTTATGCAGAATAAAAAATCGTCGAAAAAGGAATTGGAAAAAGTTAAAGAACTGCTCAGAAAACTGGAAGAAAACAAATAGTTAATCTTAAAAATTACGCTATGAACTTTATTTTCTTTAAAGAATTATTCAGCAGCCCGACTGTAAAGGCGCTATCCTGGACATTGTTTCATTCTTTATGGCAGGGGCTGATATTTGCTTTTTTAGCGGGCATGGTGATGATGCTGACCAGGAAATCAAAACCTGCCTTCCGCTATAATATCTTATCAGGGCTGTTGGTACTTATGGCCTTCACGATTGTATTCACTTTCATCGCTGAAAAAGAAAAAGCGGGATCCGCCATCCTTCAGCAGCTGCCGGCGGCGGCCGATCCTGTTTTCCATGCGAACACTGATCAGTTCAATAAATCCAATTTGATGAGCACGGCAGTGAATGCTTCAGCCATGCAGATCCTGAATAATTTCTTATCGCGATACGCTTATTTGATTGTGACCATTTGGTTTTTCATTTTAACTGCAAAATCCATCAGGCTCATTTTTACGCTGATGTATACACACCGGTTAAAAAATTACAGGAGCCATATTCCGGATGCTTATTGGAGAACTAGGGTCACGGAACTATGCCGTTATTTACGTATAAGCAGGACCGTTAGTTTGATCGAATCGGAGATCATTAAGTTGCCCGTGGTTTTCGGTCATGTAAAACCAGTCATCTTCATTCCTTTAGGATTGTTCTCACAACTATCACCCGACCAGGTGGAAGCTGTGCTGGTGCATGAACTGGCACATATACGCCGGTGTGATTACCTGGTGAACATGATGCAAAACATCATGGAATCATTATTTTTCTTTAACCCGGCGATCCTGTGGATTTCATCGCTCATCCGGGAAGAGAGAGAGAACTGCTGCGATGATATGGCAATCGCCCAGGTGAAGAACAAAAAAAATTATTTGGAAGCACTGATCTGTTTCAGGGAACTCTCCTTATACAACAACTCGAAGAACGCAGTAGCTTTCCCCGGGAGCAAAAACAGTTTTCTAAACAGGGTGCGGCGCATTGTGCTCAATAAAAATTACACCCTGAGCCGGCTTGAAAAGGGTTCTTTATTGATCTGTTGCCTCATCGCCGTGCTTTTTGCTTTTGCTTTTGTTCGTCCTGCAAATGCAGCACTGAAGTTCAGATTCTTAGGAGCGCGTGAACAAACAAAACCCGGCAGGCAAACCAGCGCAACAGGTTTGATTAATGCAGGCGGCATTCATGCCCGGAATAAAAAACTTGACATGCACATTTCTGTTGCTGAACAAAACAAATATGAAAACAATCCTGCATTGCCCCTGGGCAACTTAATACGAACCGCGGACACATTGCCTCTTCCCCCGGTCACGCTGGAATATTTGAGCTATAATGAAGCACTGAGCATAATGCACCAGGTTATTGAAGACCTTGTCAGAGAAAAAGTTGTTCGGGATGCCGCCTCTGTAAAATCGTTTGCGCTGGATAAAAATGTACTCGCTGTCAATGATGAGCAGCAGCCTGAATTCCTGCATGAAAAACTTATGATAAAATATCACATACAGGACCTGGGGCTTTATTATGGCCCTGAAAAAGTGCTGGGACGGGGTATTTTTATTGATGAAAACCTACAGCATTTTATCGATGAGAAATACCGGGAGGAACCCGTACGGTTCAAAGGAGATGATGAGCAGTTAAGGAGTGACTCCATTCGGTTGTATAAGTATACAGAGATGTTTAAGACTGATTCCGCAAAATTTAAAAGGTATACCGTGAATTTCTATGCGGAGGATTCCCAGCGGGAACAATTGATGATAGACAGGAAGCGTTTGGGAATACCCCCGCCTTCCCGGGTTTATATGGAATTACCAGGCATCATTTCTAAATTAATTGATGACCTGGTTGCAGGTGGTATTGTAAAAGATAAAACAGATCCGGTATCTTTTAACCTGACGAACCGGGAACTGATTGTTAACGGCAAAGTACAACCGGACAATGTCCACGAAATATTCAAACAAAAATATCTCTCTGCCAAACAATACGGGCTGGAGCATTCCGGGATGGCAGAAGACCCTGATTTTGGATTGCACTTTGATTCCAAAACCCGGAACCTCGGACTCGGAATCACCCGCAACAAAAATGATCCCTAGCAGATATCACCCTCCCCAGACTTTTTGTTGTAAATAATTATGGAAAATGGAAGAAATTATCTCTTGTTCCATCGATGCATGGTGCAACAGTTAGTCATTTTCCCTGACTTTCCGTTTATTCAGCTCTTTACTCAAATTAACCAGCTAATGAAAAAGTCTTTAATGAAACCCTGTCTGCTTATGCCCGTCATTTTTCTTACCGCCTGTTGTTTTGCTCAAAATGCTGTTCAGTCTTTTTCTATAAAAGGAATTGCCATTGATTCGGCAACCGGCCAACCCCTGGCCTATGTAACGGTGACGCTGCAAAATCATCAATCACTCAAATCAATAAAAACAACCCTCACAAAGGGCGACGGCAGTTTTGTCATCAAGGAACCAAAGGGAAGCGCTTATAATCTGGTACTGAGTTTTGTTGGATATAACAGCCAATCTGTGTTGATCCCAGCGGAATCTTCAGATACAGATGCAGGTACATTTATGATGACCAGGGCAGTTGCGAAACTGAAGGAAATCTCAGTCAGGGCGGCAAGACCCGTCGTGTCGCGGGAAGTCGATAAGCTCGTTTATGACGTGCAGGCAGACCC
>DATGFZ010000108.1:0-2643 GCA_035308805.1 Puia sp.
CTATCATGTTATACATCATATTTTGATTTGATTCTGTATATCCCGTTGGTATTTTAAATAATTCTGCAGGAAGTATTTTAGCCTCAGCCGCAGTAAGTAGCATTGTCAATGAATAATCTTTTTTCCCGCTTATTATTTTTACAAAGTATCCGCCGCAATTCGCGCGGTCTAATGCCTGCATCATTGCCGGTGTGATGTTTTGCGATGAGATCATTTTTCTCAAGTTGACATATCCCGGAACCGCAGTGCTTGTCCATATGTCCATGCTTATGGAAGATTTAAACACGCCTTTGGAAGAAGAAACTATTTTTGAATGAATGCAATTATATCCCTCCACTGTTTCATTCCCAATTTTTGTAACGGTGTATGTTTCGCCAGTACCATTGATTAGCGATGTGTCAATTACATTTAATGAATAAGTTTTACTGCCATCATCAATTATAATAGTGTACATCGGTTTAGTTGCATGCGATATGCCAATCATCGGGCTTCCGTTATTTACACCCATCATTGCCGCCATATTCATTTCTGATCTTCCTTCGCCGCCAATAGTAAAATATGATTTGGATTTACTTTTTACGGTACCTCTTTCCTTTGAAGTTACCGTTATGGTCGTTTCATAATAAAAACCGCTTCCGCCTGTTGCAGTTTTAAAACTTTTAATTGCAGCCGCAGAATCAGCGGCAGACACGCCGCCACCACCGGTAAGATTTCCCAAAGCTTTCATGGCAATATCAGCAGATGATGTATCGTTAGGATTGTCTCTGGCCGCTTTTGCAAAAGCACCCAATACTTTATTTGTCGAAGCGGTGTCCCGTTGATCAGACATATTTTGTTTCATCAGGCTGTCGCCTGCTTTGTTTTGTGCAACTTTTATCACGCTACCGGCTAATTTTTTTAGCAGCTGCGCATCTGCACTATTGAGGTCCAGGAAGAGAATCAAGAATATTAGAACCCCTGAACCGGTTTTTACTTTTTTCATCTGATTATTTTTTGCGATTTCCATTTGTACAAACCCAAATATTTTTTATGCATGATATTCTTAGATAAATTTCCTAAGACATTAGTTGCTCAGCGCTACATCATTATGTAGTTTGCACATCCTGAACCCAATACAATTTGGCGGGAAAATTATTTTCTTTGTTTACTCATTAGCTCAAACCGGGAGTGAATCTGGAGAATTTCGTAAATATTTTTTACGTGGTAGCGTACAGTATCAATAGAAATAAATAATTTTTCAGCGATTAATTTATAACTCATTCCATTTTGAATACACTCTAAAATTTCTTTTTGTCTTGCGTTTAATTGCGCTTCAGTATTATCAGGCAATGGCTTTAACCCCGAGCGGAATAATTGCAAAGTTTTTGCAGCAACGCTGGGCGTCATCGGAGCTCCGCCGGCATATACTTCATCAATTGCTTCAAGAATTTTTGAAGGTGGAGTTTTCTTTAAAATATATCCTTCCGCACCCGACTTAATCGCTTTGAATATTTTATCGTCATCTTCAAATACTGTTTGCATGATGATATGAATTGAGGGGAAATTTTTTTTTATGATATTCACTGCTTCTATCCCGTTTATTCCAGGCATATCAATATCCATCAGCACTACTTCCGGTTTGCTGTGATTTATTTTGAAAATCAAATCAGCGGCGCTGTCGAATGCCCCGATACATGTAAAGCCAGGGCTTCCATTGATCAATTGATAGTAACTGTCTCTCAATAAATAATTATCTTCAAAAATTGCTACTCTAATATTTTTTTCCATCTTTACAAATCTTCATTCAATTTAACAATATCAATGCTACATCAACGGGTAGTTTCAATTTATTTAAGAGGCATTCGCAATTCAACTCTTGTTCCATTCGTTTGCCAACTCATTATATGCAACCGTGCGCTGATTTCTTTTGCGCGTGTTTCCATATTTTCTAATCCATTTCCCGCCGAACCTTTTTTATTTGTGTCGAAACCTATGCCATCGTCTGCAATAATCATCAAAAGAATATTTAAATCTGCAGTAATAGAAACATTTACTGTTTTTCCGTTGGAATATTTGTATGCATTGTTGATCGCTTCTTTAAAAATAAGATAAAAATTTTTTCTTTTTTCCATTGGCAGCTTAATGCTTTTTACTTTTTCCTGCACTTCAAATTGCAGGAGAATGTTTTTGCCAGACAATAGCTCACCTGCAAAATATTGCATGCGCTGAACTATGTTTTCAAACTGGTCATTTTTAGGATTTATCGCCCATACAATATCGTTCATCGTGTCAATCATATTGCGTGATGATGCTCCCATTTTATTGAGCAGGTCTTTTGCATTTTCCGTGTTGCTTTGTAATTGCTTTCCGGCGATTTCGCTGTAAACGGAAATGCTGTTAAGAGTTGAACCGATATCATCATGCAAATCCGTAGCAATTTTTTGCCTTACCCGCGAAAGCTCATTGCGACTTTTTTTGCGATAGTCATACACAGTATAAAAGATGGATGCTAAAATAAAAATCCACAATAAATATGCCCACCATGTTTTTTGCCATGGGGGATTAATAATTATATGAAGATATGTGATGCGTTTTGTTTCAACCCCGTCTCTGTTTTTTGATTTCACTTTAAAAACATAATTACCCGGCGCAAGATTTGCATAG
>DATGFZ010000109.1:0-17249 GCA_035308805.1 Puia sp.
TGAGCGAATATAAAAATCAGTATCATTGCCGCCATTACCATGGATCAGGAATGGCTTCCGCGGATCAAAGCGGTTTGGATTATTCATCACTTCGTCATCATTTGGTTTTGTACCGGTATCCGGGTTTCCGCCTGCCAGGAACTTTTCAAGTGACTTTTCGTGGACGCTGCCGGTAATCGCCCGGACAATACCATTATCATCTATCCAAATGATATGGGGATAGGATGGCGCGCGAAAACGTGCAGCAAGCGTGGAATCATAAGTTACCGGCAAATCCAAATGATAAAGTGATCGTGATCTTTCATAAACCGCTCTGGTAGTTCTCAAATTCTTCAGGCTGGTAATTCCAACCAACATGAACTGAACCTTATCCTTAAATCTTTTCTGCAGCGAATCCGTGCCCGGAAAACTGGCAATGCAGCCAAAACAATTCTTAATCCATAAATCCAATATCAACCATTTTCCCTGAAAGTCTCTCAGACTTGCTGACTTACGGGAAAAGTGATCGATGTTATTAAGGATAAAATCAGGACAATGTTTGCCAATTTCCGGGAACTTAGATTTGGATCCCTCAGGTATTTGAGCCATACTTGTTAGGACATAACATACAGAAAGGATAATGAGTGAACTCTTCATTGCCTATATATTAATAACCCGGGTTTTGCGTGAGCTGCTGGTCAACTAAAATCTCAGATTTTGGGATGGGGAACAATTGGAAGTCGGTATTCCAACTACCGCCCTTTAAGGGAGTAACGATTTCCATCACGGCATCAGCGTTGTCCGTCCTTTTTAAATCAAACCAGCGATGACCCCATTCCGTAAAAAGCTCGACTTGTCTTTCGTGTAAAATAGCGACGGCAAGTTCGTCCGCTGTCGAATCTGCCGTTGGCGGCAAACCGGCCCGCTGACGAATCATGTTGAGGTCTGATTGTGCTCCGAAGACATTACCTTGTTTTGCTCTCGCTTCTGCACGAATGAGGTACTGTTCTCCCAGGCGAAGTACCATCGAATATTCAGTCAGCGTGGTGCCTGTCTTGACCTTGTATTTGAATGGATAATAATAGGTATTGGTTCCAACAGTAATGCTATCTACCCAGTCTGTCCTGCGCAGGTCCTCCGGTTCAAAAGCCTGCAAGACCTGATTGCTCAGGGCCACAAACTGCGGGGTCGTTGTCAGGATAAATATATTTCCTTCTGTCGTGTTGATATTTGGTAAAACTGGTTTGAATTGCCATATCGCCTCGGCGCTGTTTGCCAAAAAAACACTATCGAGGGCGGGGAGTGAATAAAGCGGATCGCTGATCACGGCATTTGAGGCTGCTTCAGCATCTGTCCAGTCATTGGTAAAGAGGTAGACCCTAGCCAGCAGTGCGCTTGCAGCCGCTTTATTCGGTCTGATTCTTTCACCATCAGAAATGGAGTAGTCATCAGGGAGAAGGTTTTGCGCGTCCTGAAGGTCAGTGACAATTTGATCATATACTTGAGCGGATGTATTGCGCGCAGCCACAGCATTCGCCTGGTAATTGGTCGATGTGATCAACGGTATTTCTCCAAAAAAATTTACGAGGTAGAAATAGCAAAAAGCTCTTATAAATTTAGCTTCACCGGTCAGTTCATTTTTTACCGGGTCACTAACCCCGGAAGAACCGGCAAGCCCTTCAATCACTGCATTGGCATCATAAATATCCTGGTAGGGCTGTGCCCAAAGGTCCGAACTCACATCTGTATTAGCCGCGCTCAGGGCATTGGTGTAAAATGCAGCCTGATTTTGATTCGTTGAAAAATTTTCAAGTTCATCTGCATAAAGGCCGAGAAGTAAGCTGGTACTTCCGGTAAGTTGCCCGGCAAAACCATGAGAGCCGGACATATTTCCGTAGATCCCGGTCATAGCAGCCGTTGCTGCCGCATCGCTCGCGAAAACGGAAGACGTTACCAGTTGCGTGGTAGGCGGTTTAATGTCAATAAATTTTGCGCAGCCTCCGGCAAGATTCAATAGTAATCCAACCATGCTTAGGAGCAAATGATGTGGGTGATATTTTTTTCTCATCTTATTTTTTTATAAAGTGATTTGTATTCCAGCGGTAAGCGTTTTTATAAGGGGTAGTACGCCCTGTGTTTCAGGATCCAGTCCGGGGTATTTCGTTACGGTAAATAGGTTTTGTCCTTGTACATAGATCCGAAGATCCTTTACGCGCATTTTTTGTCTTAGAAGCTCAGGCAGATTATAGCTAAGAGAAAGATTCTTCAGCCGGATAAATGAAGCATTGGTCAATTGCTGGTTACTGCTATACACTGCATCAGACCATTGCTCATACAGGCTGTAATCCTGATTAAACTTTTGAATTCCGGTAATTTCACCCGCTTTTTGCCATCTTTGTAATACCACGGAAGGCTGATTATATGGGGTCCCTGGTAAGGCGGAGAATAAATTATTATCGTTGCCCACCTGGTTCACGATTTGCACAAAAATGTCCAGCTGCCAGTGTTTGTAGCGAAAAGAATTCTGGACTCCTCCATAATAATTTGCTCCGATCTTCTGCGTATAAACATAGTCATCGGGATACTGCGGGGAAGAAGTGATTTTACCCTTGCTGTCTAAGAACTGGTAAACGCCCGTTTGCGGATCCACTCCTGCGAACCGGAAGCCTTTAAAAATATTCAGTGGCTGTCCGACTGTATACACACTGTTGTAACTTGTTGCCGAAATGCCTGGAAAGGAAACAAGTTTATTATGCGGAATAGTAAGAGTAACCGTGGTTTTCCAGGTGAAATCTTTTGTTTTTACATTTATCGTGTTCAGAGAAAACTCCCATCCGGTGTTTTGGACCAGGGCCGGAAAATTGCTTTCAATCGAGGTAAACCCGGTTATGGCAGGCAGGGGTATTCCAACAAGCTGATTGGAAGAACGGTTTCGGTAAAAACTAACGGTGAACAATACACGATCGTGGAATAACCCCCCATCCACACCAATTTCCATTTTTCTATTTATTTCCCAGGCATAATTTGGATTGTAAAGCCTTGCAGGTAAAAGGCCTGTAATGCCATTATAAATATAACTTGTCGGCGCGTAGGTAGACAGGTATTGATAATCTCCGATTTGGTCGCTTCCCGAACTGCCATAGCTTGCTCTTATTTTGCCGAAGCTCAAGAAAGGCAACACCTTTTCCATAAACGATTCTTTGGAAAAAATCCACGCCAGGCCTGCTGCACCAAAATCGGCAAACTGCTTCCCGGGTCCGAACCGGCTTGAGCCATCCCTGCGACCGGTAAAATTGAACAAGTATTTGTCGTCCCAGTTGTAACTGATGCGACCAAACGCAGCAACGTACCGGTAGTCCGTGTAATCGGAAGAAAGTACATACACTTTTGAAGCAGCAGCGATATTGGTGAGGAGATTATCATTGCTAAAACCAAAAAAATAAAACGATTGAGATTGTCCGGTATTTTCCTGGAAAGTACTTCCCACCAGCACATCGAGAGCGGATTTGCCAATCCTTTTCTTATATAAGGCCTGTGGTTCGATGATCCACGTTTTGACATTGTTGTTTGCGGTTAGCGAATACCCGCTGGTATATCCATAGGCCGGATTAAGGGATGACAATGGAAAAAGTTGTTCTTCGTTCACTTCCATTTTAGTATACCCAAGACTCGTTTTGAGCTCAAGCCCCGGAAACAACTGGTAACTGATTACCGCGTTGCCAAGCATGGTATTGGTAATTGTATTGGAAGGTTCCAGTAAATAAGCGAATGGATTGCTGAATGTACCATTTGACCAGTTGAGTTTACCGGATGAATCAAAAACTTTCGGAGCATCGGGAGGTAAATTGTCAATAAGGGTAAGGTCAGAAGGCGGCAAATTACTGTTGTCATTCACATAACTAGCGGTAATATATAACCGAAATCTTTGATTTTCTGAAACATGATTGACATTCAGGTGAACGGATGCTTTTTTGTCCGCGAAATCACCGGGGAAAACCGTGGACTCCCTGTGATATCCGCCACCAGCGAGAAATTGGGTATTGGCATTCCCGCCGGAAACCGAACCCCTGAAGTCCGCAATTTTTGCTGTGCCGCCGATTGCCATTTTTTGCCAGTCGGTATACTGCGTAGTATCCCAGGTGAGAAGATCATAATCCACTCCAGGGACTGGGGTCGCGCCGTCGTTGTTAAATGCTTCATGGCGCATTTGTAGATATTCTCTGGTGTTCAGCATAGACAGCTTTCTGGTAATGACCCCGGCCCCGGAATAGCAATTCAGTTCCACTTTTGTTTTTCCCGCTTTCCCTTTTTTCGTCGTGATGAGAATCACTCCATTCGATCCGCGCGAGCCATATATGGAAGTCGCGTCCGCGTCTTTGAGAACATCGATACTTTCTATATCCTGGGGGTCAATATTATTGAGTGGATTTAATTTGCCGGCAGCGCCATAATCCTGTGATAAGCTGGATGAGGTAAAGGGTACACCGTCGACGATATACAACGGGTCATTTCCTTCCATCTCTCCGATGGCAGCGCTTCGCAAACTGTTTTGCCCACGGATCTGCACGGTAAACCCGCCTCCCGGTACGCCCGTGTTCTGCACAATATTTAATCCGGTGATTCTCCCCTCGAGTGCAGCGAGCGGGTTTGCGACAGGTTGTTCGGAAATCGTTTCTGCCTTTAATGTTCCCACGTCGCCTGTACTCAGCCTCTCCGTCGTAGTACCATAGGCAATTATTTTTACCTCATCGAGTTTATTAACGGACATGGCTAACCGAATGATGATTCGTATATTTTTTTCCGCCATGATCTCTTTTGTCTCATATCCTATATTGCTTATGACGAGAATCGTTTTTTCTGCAACCTCATTTAATGTAAAATCTCCATTCGCGTCTGTTTGCGTAACCCGGTTCGTTTTTTTCAGCATGACCGTTGCACCCGCAAGCGGTTCGTCGTTCTCATTAAGTACCCTTCCCGTGACAGCTAAAGCCTGGGAAACCTTTCTGCGGACGATGATAAATTTATCTTCCATGGAATATAACAGTGGCTGATCTTTAAAACAGATATCCAGCACTTCAGAAAGCGTCGCGTGTTTTACGCTAAAACTCACCGGATGCGTTCCTTCGAGCTGTTCGCTTGTATAGACGAATTTATATTCGCTTTGCAGTTGTATCTGTTGAAAGACGCTATCGAGGGGCGCATTGTTTACGCTAAGATTTATCTCTGCGTAGATGGGTTTGCAAAAAAAGACAAGCAGTAGTAATGTAACTATTTTCATAGCTTTGTTTTGTTTGGGTTAATCAAGCTGAATAACATAGCACTATTTTATACAGGGGTTAACTCAAATTTTGACCGGTGAGTGTTCGTTGCACTTCCCGGTTTTTTTATTAACTCCTTACTTCAGAACCGTGATCTTTTTATTATCCACGCTGAAATGTACGCTGCCGGTAGCTTCCAGCAGGTGCAGCAGTTTGGATACGGGTACTTCCCTGGGAATGGTGGTATTGAAATGCTGGCTGACATTGTCCTGGTAGCTGATTGTCGCATCATACCATCTTGCCACCTGCAACATGACTTCCTTTAGGGGTGTATTTTTGAATACAAATTCGCCATCCTTCCATGCCGTTACCGTTTTCCCGTCCGCAGCCATCTTTAGGATGTCCCCCCGCCCATCTACCTGGGCCTGTTCACCTGGTTTGATGACTAGATTATTGTTTACCCGGACTGAGCCTTCCAACAGCGTGATGCTAACTGACGATTCATCGCTGTAGGCATTGATATTAAAATGCGTTCCAAGGACTTCGGTCGTTGTGCCGGCAGCTGTGATCACAAAGGGATGACTTGCATCTTTGGCAATTTCAAAATATCCTTCACCGGTCAGTTCCACTTTTCTTTTATCCCCCGAAAAAGAACTGGGATACCTAAGAGAAGACGCGGCATTGAGCCATACCTTGCTTCCATCAGCCAGCGTCAGCTGAAACTGGCCGCCGTTTGGCGTAGATAATACATTATACGAAATCTCCTGCGCGGCATTTCCGGAAACCCGGTAGGTTATTTTTCCGCTGTCATCTTTTGTGATGGTGCTGATTCCTTCTTTAGTGATGTCTCCACTTTTTATGCTGTCCAGTTTAATCTTTTTTCCATTGGCAAGCGTGAGTGTAGCCTTATCTTTTCCCGGTGCAATATCATGTGCCACCACTGAAATATTTTTTTCCTGGTGATCAATTCTTAAGAAAATGATCGTGGAAATGATCAACGCGAGCATGGCTGCAACAGAAATATAGGGAAGCAGTAACTTAATATAAGAAATTCGTTTTGCCGGGGTTTTATCAATTTTACTTCGCACCCTTTCCAGAGCCTCTTCTACCCTCAGTTTCTTTTTCCAGTGCAGCCATTTGTCAATATTGTTTTTATCCGTAAGCTCTTCGAACAGCCGCTGGTTTGCCATGTTTGCGTTCACCCAGTTATCCAGCTCATCGTGTTCCGTTTCCGACAACTCATCGTTCAGGTATCCGCTGATAAGACGGGATATTCTAAAAGCTTCTTCGTTGCTGTCGTCCGGCGATATGGGATGCTCTTCATTCAACGCAGTTAATGGTTTTACGGCTGCAAAATTAGGTTTAGTTAAGGTAAGACATGCGGGTGAGACAAATGGAAGAAATAATATTAAAATAATTTTGAAATTTTACCGGATACATGATTATATGTAGGAAATGTGTCGCGTGAGAAATTACTTAGCAGGGTTGAACAGGAAACTTTTGCCAGCTGTAGTTAACCTTAGTCATAAACTTTGCAGATAAAAAAACAATGTCAACATCACATTCACTTGAAGATTTGCAACGCTATCATGATGAAGCGATAAAATTTTTTGGTTCTCAACTTATGCTTTTGAAGGAAGCAATACCAAAGATTATTGATGATCGTATAGCGAAATCCGCTGTCCTGTTAATAAGCAGTGGTCAAACTGGTGCAGCACTTTTACAGTTAGCAAACCAGGCTGATACTTTTACCAAAGAATCAGTAATGCTTGCCCGAGCATTTATGGAAACAATAACTAATTTTTGCTACGTAAGTATTTGTGATGAGAAAGAATACCGCAGATTTATTTTACACCCCGTTTATAAACATTACCACAAAGTCGGATTACCTAAAATTGAAGATGATTTAGACTTTATTGCTGAAAATGCAACTGCACGTAAAGACAAACAAAAAAAGTTAAAGCAAATCCCTATTGTGCAGGAAGCTTTAGCCATGTTTTCGGAAACAAAAAACAATATGAACTGGACAAAGAAAACATTAAACGAACGAATTGGGGCAATTGAAAAATGGGGTAAACTGCTTGATGTATTTTTTACTATTAACAAAAATCAATATTATTCTGATGCTTCCGAAACCCTCCACGGTTCCTTATATGGGTGTACCTATTATACAGGAAGTTTTGACCCAGATTTTAACCGCACCAAAGAAAAAGAATTAGATAAAAAACTGTATAAAGACAGCACTTGTATACTATTACATCTTGGAATGCTCATACACGAATCCTTAACGCTTATTTCTTATTCAAATGATATCAAAAAGATATGGGAATACTCGTACACGAATAGGGCACAAGCATTGAGCCTATTATTCCTTGTGCTGGAAAAAAAAGGTGACCACCTGGGAAAGGCAAAAAAGAAATAAGTGTCCGAAGTTTTGCCTTCAAATACCCTTTTATATTGGTAACCTGCCCAACTTTTGTACCATAAGAATTGAATTCATCACAGATTCCCATTGTTCAATCTTTTATACAGTTGCTCTGGCTTCATCGGAAAATGAATAAAGTAAATCTATTTACCAATAAATCTTTTCCGATTGCCAATCTCCTCCTCATTAATTTCAAAGCGTTTTTTTGTCTGTACCCTTTGTTGTTTACAATAGTTTTTGAAGAATAAAATGGACAAAAAAATAAGACCCTGCTATTTTTTTAGCAGGGTTTTTTCAGATTGATTTTAGGTTTTATAATAAATTGAAAGCACTCAAGTTGATCTTTTCGTGAAGAATAGTTGAAGTCAACTAATTTACAGGAATAAATTATATTATTATCTGCAGGGCATAGGAATAGCCAAAAATTGGTATAATCGCATGCGAAATTTATTTTTTGAACTTTTGGTATAAGGCATCTATGGGAAAAGACTTTTTCGAATGGAAAAGATAACGATAATCAGGATGATAATCGTAAGGATCAAAAAATCCGAAAGCCATTTAGGCCTGCGCCGCCACCTTCTTTTATGATGCATAATATTTAGTTCGTTAATATAATGACGTTAACGTACTATTAAAAAGGCTCGAAAAAGTTTGCATAAACGTCAATAAAAATATTTCACAAAAATAATGAAAACCTGTAGCTGAAAAAAACAGGACATTAGACTCCATTACCATACTTTTTAGAAAAAACAAATTCCTTTTTCTTCAGAATGATTTTAGGTTTGCAGTTAAGGGAATCAGTTATTTTGTTTTCAAATTAAATCTGATCGCATCCCAGTATTCTTTTCCATAACCCACCAGTATTTCAGATCCTCTTGGAATATCTTTCAGCGCTTCAATAAAAACTCTATTGCCTTTTTCAACATATCGCGAATTATTTCCTAGCCCCTTCACGCGATATAATCCCCTTGCGTCGTTGGCAAACCTGGCAAATGCTCTTGATGTCTTTGCGTCTATCACCTGATCACGCTTTATGTAATAAATATACTGGTCGCCTGCTTTTACGTCTTTCCAGTTTATGATCTTCCCTTTGTATTCCCCGATAATAGTTCCCTTTGGAATAAAAACATTGGTAAAGAGACCCTTTCCCGCTCCGGGCAATGTCGATTTTTTTATGAGCAGTTTTTTCATGAGGCAATAAAGTTAAGAAGCAGGTTCATAGAATATTTCCGATTGCCAAATCATTCCTTCTGATCCAAAATCTCCCGATGGCTAATTTAGATCCCGACAATTTTCACACCAATCCGCTGCGTATGGAAGAACTGTTCACCTACCTGGAGTCGATCCACCCATTTTCGTCCCCGTTGCGGGAGCATCTCAGCCGCACCTTAAAACAACGGGAGCTCACAACAAAAAAATTTTTACTGAAAGCCGGGCATGTGTGCCGGCACATCTGGTTTGTCAAAAAAGGGTTGCTCCGTTGTTTTTATATCACACACGATGCGGAGGTATGTTCCTGGTTCATGAAGGAAGGGGATGTAATCATTTCGATTGAAAGTTTTTTCCGCCAGACGCCGAGTTATGAAACCATCCAGGCGCTGGAGGACTGCGAGCTTTTTTATATCGACTATGACGAACTGCAGCGGATGTACCGCGAATTTCCGGAGTTCAATGTTCCGGGTCGTGTGCTCACCGAAAAATATTATTGCCAGAGTGAGCAAAGGCTTTACTCGATGCGTATGCAGCGCGCGCCTGAGCGCTATGCTTATTTGCAGGAACACGAGCCGGAATTACTCCAGCGAGTTGCCTCGAAATACATCGCTTCATACCTCGGGCTGACGGAAGTGACATTCAGCCGGATCAAAAACCGCAAGATGAAAAAATAATTTTTTCATTTTTAAAACTGCTGTTATGAAAAAGCGCACTCTTTTTTCATTTTTCTTTTTCTGCCCCTTTCTCTTTTTCATTTCCTGTAAAAAACAAGAGTCCTCAACTCTTCGCGAAGAGGGGCTGACAATCGCAAAAGCGAAGCATTTTTTTTCCGGGCTGGCTGTGCCGGCTGAAACGACTGAAGCTGTTGCATCGGCGCAGCGCAATGCGAGGAAGCAGCTCGCCAAAATTCCGCTATGGAATAAAGCGTATACGATAAAATTAGCCGGCATACCCTCAGTGATGGTGCCCGTGCAGTATGCATCGCCGTTATACCTCACCGGGAATTTCAGCGGCCAAAAGGCATGGCTTGCTGATGACATCACGCGGCTTCTGGTCTATACCGACAGACAAAATAATTACCATGCAAATCTCCTCACCTATTTTCCCGATTCCGATTATTCGGCCGGCGGCGCGTTTACGGGGATAATTTTTGTAGACGACTGGTCCGGGGATGCCATTACCAAATACAAGATTGGAAAAGATCATTCCGTATCGCAGTGGGATGGCAACCTGCCTCCGTTGACACCCGCTTCTGCTATAGGAACGGACGCTGTTCATGATCCCGATCTCACGGTAATCGTCTCTACCTGCACCACCATCTATGGTTACAACTATTCCGCAGATGACCCGGAAAACGGTTATGCCTATACGGAAGATGGTGGCTGTGTGTATAATATCATTTCCAGTGATGACGGTGCAGGCACTGGTTATGGGGGCGGAAGCGGACTGGCTTCAGCCGGGACGGCCGGTGGTGGCAGCAGCGGCTTTCTTTCCTCCACGGTGATCATTGCTTCGGGAAATAATATCATCGGGAACATCAAAGATTACGATAAATGTTTTACCAATACCGGGGGTACGGGTTTTACCTACTCGGTGACCGTTTGTGTTGACCAGCCTGTGCCAGGCACGCGCGAGACCTGGGGGCTCACGCCTTCCGATGCCTCTGCCAGTGCGAATCCAATAGATGTTGGTCACGTGTTTATGGTGTTCACCGAGAAAAGTCCTGCAGGAGTAGTTACGCGCAATATCGGTTTATACCCTTCAGGCAGCGTAAGTCCCTCCAGTCCTTCTTCGGGCGGGCAGCTAAACAATGATGCCAGTCACGGCTATGATATTTCGCTGACTGTTTCCGCCACAAGTGAGCAGTTTTTCAATATGCTGAATTATGTCGCCCAAAATGCAACAGCCCCCTACAACCTGAATTCGAACAATTGTACCTCATTTACCCTGCACACGCTATACGCCGGAGATATCTATTTACCGGCAACGGTAGGCACCTGGCCAGGTGGTTCGGGAAATGATCCGGGAGATCTGGGAGAAGACATTCGCTCGATGACCCTGTCAGCAGGTGAAACACGCAATACCGTAAGTGATTCTCATCCCAATCTCGGAACCTGCAATTAATAAAACATGAAAAAATTATTTTTATTTGTATTTGTATTTTTTGCACTGCATGCTTCTTCGCAAACAAGAGACTGGCAAAAAACGCGGGCCTGGAAAATCTATGATCTGCGCGACAAAAAAGGTATGCGCATGAAGGCGGATTCATTAAAACAATTTCGGAGCATGGTGCTCGATGATGATTCGGTAAAATATTTTTTAAAGGGTGAGCGGGAAATTCCTCACGGTGATGAACCCGTCTGGATGGGTGCTATCATCCTGTCCTGTTTGGATTCATCCGGAATTTTTCTAAAAGTTGATGTCAGTGTGTACGGGGGCTTTTTTTATGATGAGCAATTTAAAAAGTATTTTCAGGTGAGGGACGAAGTGAAGGAAGAATGGATGGCATATTTGGACCGGAAGGGAACTGAACGGGAAAGATGAACTTTGTTTCCAATGAATTCATTAATCGGGCAGGCTTAATCCTTTATTTCCAAATCCAAAGTTTAGTCCCACCAGAGTAAATAAATTGTGCGTTGATCCAAAATTTTGTCCAAAGCTTGTAGTAAGATATAAATTATCGTTCATCTTGTATTGAATGATACCCACGCAGCGATTTGAACTGATTGCTTTATCACCGGCATAAGTCCTTTGAACAAATTCTACTCCAATTAAAAAATTCCCGTTTGAATATGATAGTTTACCTCCCAGATCAATGGCTGATTTATTTTCAAAAACTGATTTAGCGGTATCTGTCAATATTTTATCCTGTAATAATTTGAACATACCCATCAAATAAAATTTGTCCCGGTGGTTTCGCCAAAATGATTCTCCGAAAGTGGCAGTTATCCATTCAGCAGAGCGGTTAAATCTTGAATTGTTAAAAGAGTTGGCAGCATATGCTTCAGAATAAGCAGCAGCAGCATCCAGTTGAAAAAGCGGCGTTTCGTTCATGTCATTTTGCAGTGCAGCAGAATCTGTTTTATAATTTGGGTGTGATCGTTCACATTGAGCAAGTTCGGTTGCTGTTTGACCTACCACGGTGCAACTTCCCTGAATGCCGTGAAGATTATGGATATCCTGAATGATGTTGTCTATGTTGGAATTTTTACGAATGGTTATCAAGTTTGTCCTGATTCCAAAGGATATATAATTTGTATTATTTAGGAGGCTGCCACTCGTAGAATCAGAAAAGGTAGAAGCTATGGATATAGCCAGCTTTCTGAGGATACCGGTATAATAATGAGCCGCAGAATGACTGGCATCAACATTAATATATTTATAAACATTTTCTGATTGTGGTTTGAAAAACCAATATGGTGCTATTTCGTAGGCGAAATTTTTCGGAATTCCATTTCCATTGTTGAGCTGCGAGAGTGCACTGACCGCAAATTCTTTTGGATTCCCGGGATGTTCAACGCTGGAAGGAGAAATATCGAGTAATTGAAAACAGGGGCTGTTGGGTGTCTTCAGATTCGCTAAAGGAATAGAAAGGGGATTATCCTGAGCAGATGCGAAATGGCAGACCAGGATATGGGCAATTAACCAACTGATTTTTATTTTTCGGTCCCTCATCAAATCAAGTTTATAAATTTATTTACCTGGATAAATTGCCCGGTGGGATCTTTTGATTTATCCTCATCCGCATAATTGAATGTCTTTTTTCCACCTGTTCCCCCGGACAATGTGTATTTGATTACCAAATTATCGTACATGGTTTGCCAAAGCGAAGGATCAACCGTTTCCAAATCCACGGATGTAGCTATTCCCAACATTTTCCCTTTGATATCCGTATTGACTCCCGTTTGGCAGTCGATAATGTCACCATCGTCATCGCAATCACAATTGGGAATATCAGTTCCCGCTTTATCCACAAACAATTGCGCTTTACTAAAAGCGATACCTGCTGTGGAGACGCGCACATTCAAAATAATTTCGGATCCATCGGTTCCAACGTGATAGGAATCTGCAGCCATAATGAAATGGTTTAATGATTTTGTTCAAATTTTACCTCACCAAAAAGGCAAACTTTCCGTAGTTTATTTGGCTGCAGCTTTATTGATATTCATCTGGTTAATCGGCTTTTTATCTACTTGAAATGCCAGGGCGGAAGCAGCTCCTGCAAGTAAAACAGAAAGCAGTAAAGCAGCGGTCGTTCTTTGTTCTACGCTCAAGGCCGGCCACACGGCGTCAAAAGCTGTTGATCTTTGCAGCATCGTCCATCCCACAAATGCAAGGGGTGGTATTAATGCCCTGCAATAATCCCAGGAATCCCATTGCCCGCCTTTTATTCTCGCAGAGACATATAAAATAATACTGATCACTATCAAACCATAAAAAGCCATATGGAGTGCCGGAGATCCCGCGTCCGTAATTGTAGTCCTTTTATCGGCAGTAGTTGTCGTAGTGTATGATATAATCAAGGCATGCAAGCTCAGTACTTCTGCCGGCACAAGAGCTGCAAAAGCATCGACATACGTTTTTACACCTGGTGAAGAAGAGGATCTACTGGTACCCGGCGAAGCTTTTTCTCTACGGGTGGTAAGGGCGGCATAAGTTAAGGTGCTCATAGGTTTATTTTATTTTTTAAAAATAGATTGATGGTCTATTGCATGTGCAGTCATGCTCAAAATCAATTTGCATAAAAGGCCGGAGGAAAGCTTTTTGTTAAATAGGGAAGAAAAGTTCAATTTCAGGTCATTCGCAACAGGAAAGACCAAACTAAGATTATTGCGTATATGAAAACAAGGGCGTTGTTTTATTTTTGATTACATAATGGATAATTTTATTTTTTGCTACATGATTCTATTTATGGAGTTAGAAACTTCCCGGATACTGCTTCAGCAGAAAACTTAATATTCTTTTACGTGTGCCTGTATACGTTAAAATTATCTTTTGCTAATTATCATTTTATCGTTTCCACTATTTCTTATCATTTTATAATTCGTTTCGCTTATTTGTGACTGTAGATTTGTCCTGTACAAAACAATGGAAGAGTGGCAGAAACAATTTCTGTTGCTTATGTGAAAAAAGAAAAAGTGAGTCATGCTCAGATCAGTCAGTTGGCAAGGTTTTTTTATCGTTACCGGAATGTTAACCGGTATTTATTATACGATCATTGCGCTGATCTATTACCGCACGGAAATCGGGATCTTCCTCCGGTCGCCAAAAAAATGGAAAAATATTTTTCAAAAAACATCATCGCCGAAAGAAAAAAACAACGAAGATTTTTTTGCATCGGCATCAACCTTAAAAAAAGAAGTGGATCAGCTGATCTCCAATGCATATTACCGCAAGACCAATAAAACAGATCTTCATTTAGGGCTACGCGAACATTTGGAAAATTATGCAGGCTTACCGGAACATTTCCGGATTGCTATCAATAATCATATTCAGTCAACTGGAGAAAAAACCGGTTTGTTTCCATTCACCAAAGAGGAGTTGAGCATGTTGTGGAGAGCTGGTGAATGAACGGGCTGTCATCGTCGCTGCCTCCCGATAGCGGAAAGGGAGGTGGCTGCACGATGATCAAAAATCCATTTCGATTGATCTCAACAACGCAATTATGAAAATAAAAACAACGGTATTCTTTTTTGCCTTTTTACTATATTCCAAACTGGATGCACAAACAGCAGATGGCAATGCAGGCATCAACCAGGCCAATACCACGGTGCGTGGATATTTTGATGCAGGAACGAATCTCATGTATGCCGTGGGTGCGATCCTCGGGCTCATCGGTGCTGTTAAAGTTTACCAGAAGTGGAATCACGGGGATCATGACACAGGAAAAGTCGCTGCGGCCTGGTTTGGCAGTTGTATTTTTTTAGTTATTGTAGCCACCGTACTTAAATCTTTTTTTGGTCTATGACAAACAGCGTGTACAAAATCAACAAAGGAATCAATAAACCCATCGAGTTCAAAGGATTAAAAGCGCAATACATTTGGTGGCTCGGCGGCGGGATCATTGCACTGATGGTTTTATTTGCAATCCTCTATATTATTGGTGTGAATGCGTATGTATGTGTTGTGACAATTTTACTTGCGGGATGTCTTGTATTTATTTATGTTTACAAACTCAGCAATAAATACGGAGAGCATGGCATGAAAAAAAAGATCGCGAAAAGACAAATTCCAAAAACAATAAAAAGCTATACCAGGAATATTTTTTTAATTCATTAAATGAAAAACGGAATTACCATAAGACCTGCAAGAAACCATGACGGGCGAAGAATATTTAATTTTCTCTGCGAACTGGAAGACCGATTGCTTGATCAGCAGGAATTCGAGATCAACTACCGGGTATGTCTGTCCGATAACAACAATATTTACCTGGTTGCTGCCGATGCGAACAATGATGCGATCGGATATATCAGTTGCCATGGACAGATCCTCCTTCACCACGGCGGGATGGTCTTTGAGATCGAGGAGCTTTTTGTGATGGAGCCTTACCGGAAAAAAGGGGTCGGAAAATTATTACTCAAAGGACTTGATGAATACCTTGCTAAAAGAGATTATGTGATGCTGGAGGTCACTACCAATAAACAACGAACAGAAACTATCGCATTTTATGCAGCCTGCGGTTTTGAAGAGACGCATGTAAAATTTACACGCGTGCCGAAATAATGTTTTTTTTAATAGTGAAGAGTGAACAAGTGATGGAAAGAAATTTAGCAGACATATTACCCATTTTGGGCGTAGAGCAGGGTGCGATCCTCTCAAAAAAGGGAGACGTAACGATCGGATTTACGGTCACGCTTCCGGAAATATTCACGCTCTCTAATGAAGAGTACGAATCATTTCATCAGATATGGATCAAGGCCATTAAAATACTTTCCAAACAATCGGTTTTTCACAAACAGGACTGGTTCACTGAAAATAAGTTTACATCCGATTATTCTAAAGAAGATAAAAGTTTTCTTGGTCGCAGCAGTGAACGGTTTTTTAATGAAAGACCTTATTTGGATCATCATTGTCATATCTATCTGACGAAAAAACCCCGGGATAGAAAATTTTCGTCATCGGTTATTTCTAATTTATTACGAAAAAATATTGTACCCGAAGAAACACTCCACCCCCATTTATTACAGGAATTTTTAGACAGCGCGGGACAATTCAAACGGATCATGGAGGATAGCGGCTTTGTGAAAATGAAGCGTATGGGAAATGCTGAACTGCTCAGCACGAAATCAACAGCGGGCGCCATCGAACAATATTGTTTTCTCCTGGACAGGGATCAGTTGACGATCAAGGATATTTCATTTGCCGATGGCATTCGTGTCGGAAATAATTATTGCCAGTTGTATACCCTGTCCAGCCCGACTGAACTTCCTTCGCTATGCGGATCAAGAATTAATTATGACAAATATTCAACGGACAAAACAAAATTTTCTGTAGGCTTCGCTTCAGAACTCGGACAATTGCTTTCCTGCAATCATTTGTATAATCAGTATATTTTTATTGATGATACGCAAAAAACGATTCGTCAGCTGGAATCAAAAAAGCTCAGGCTGCAATCGCTGTCGGCCTATTCCCGCGAAAATTCCATCGCCCGCGACGCCACCAATGATTTTTTACAGGAAGCGGTCGGCGATCAGCGGATGCCCGTAAAAGCGCATTTTAATATTTTGGTGTGGACGGAAGATAAAGAAAAGCTCAAGGACTTACGGAACCTGGTATCATCAGCCTTAGCCCGGATGGATGCTGTGCCCAAACAGGAACTGGATGGCGCGCCACAAATCCACTGGGCGGGGATACCGGGGAATGAAGCTGATTTTCCTATGAACGATTCCTTCGACACTTTTGTTGAACAGGCGACTTGCTTTTTTAACCTGGAATCCAATTATCGTTCTTCTCTTTCGCCGGTCGGCATTCGTTTAGGGGACAGACTGACGGGCAGTCCTGTCCATGTAGATATTTCTGATGAGCCGGTAAAAAAAGGGATCATTACCAATCGCAACAAATTTATTCTTGGTCCTTCCGGCAGCGGAAAAAGTTTTTTTACCAATCACATGGTCCGTTCTTATTATGAGCAGGGAACGCATATTGTTTTAGTAGATGTGGGTCACTCCTACAAAGGTCTGTGTGATATGGTGAATGGATATTATTTTACCTACAGTGAAACCAATCCCATAAAATTCAATCCATTTTATATCGTTCCCGGGGATTCACTTGACACAGAAAAAAAGGAAAGCATTAAAACGCTGTTGCTTGCACTCTGGAAAAAAGACAACGAAACGTTTAACCGTTCGGAATATGTTGCCCTCTCCAATGCGATT
>DATGFZ010000110.1:0-1595 GCA_035308805.1 Puia sp.
CGCATTTGAACATGGTAATTCCGGAATGGCTTTTTATTGATCCCAATGAAGATACATTGGTTACTAAAATTGATAGAAAAGCGTTAGACCTGATGAATAAATCGGGCGTAAAAACCCTTCCGCTTCTCACCAATAATGATAATGGGATTTTTCGCGGAGATGTGCTGCACAAAATATTTTCTGATCGCAAAAAGAAAGAGCGCTTAATAAATGACATTATAAATGTCTTAAGAAAAGATAGTCTGGATGGAATCAATATTGATTTTGAAGAATTGAAAGAATCAAAAAATGAGACCCTGGTCCTGTTTCAAAAAGAATTGTATCAAAGATTGCATGCCAATGGATTTTTAGTTACCCAAGATGTTGAGCCTTTTAATGATGATTATAATCTGACCGAGCTTTCCAGATATAATGATTATATCTGTTTGATGGCCTATGATCAATCTTCCGAAAGCACGGACCCCGGTCCGATCTGTCATCAAAAATGGATTGAAGCTGCGGTAGACCAGGCTGCACAAAAAATCCCCCCGCAAAAAATGATATTGGCTCTTGCCGCCTTTGGATACGATTGGAAGTTGAATGATAAAGAAAAACCGGTTTCTGCAAATCCCGTCACTTACCAGGAAGCTTTAACGCTGGCCAGAAGTTACCAGGGCGAAATTGATTTTGACAATAATTCCTACAATTTGCATTTTAGTTATGGAGATGATCGCGGCGAAGATCACGAAGTTCATTTTACCGATGCAGCCACTGCATTTAATTCATTGCGCTTTGCTGTTGAATACGGATTAAGCGGCGTATCGCTGTGGAGGCTTGGCTCAGAGGATTCACGCATCTGGGATTTCTATGACCACGACATGGGCAAAGACAGTCTTCAAAAACATTTCGACTTCTCCACTTTCGACAATGTGAAAACATTGATCACCAATGAAACGGTTTCTTATTCCGGCGAAGGAGAAGTATTGGATATTCTGGGCGGACCATCAAGCGGAAAAATAACTCCTGAAATTGATTCCAGCGAATTACTGATCAGTGAAGAAAGATATGATAGTCTTCCCTCAAAATGGATAGCCAGAAAATATGGCACCCGCGATAAAAAGAAATTGGTACTGACTTTTGATGATGGACCGGATCCAAAATATACTCCGCAAATATTAGATATCCTCAGCCGCGAAAAAGTTCCGGCAGCATTTTTTCTTGTAGGCATTAATGCAGAAAATAATATTCCGATAGTAAAAAGAATTTATCGCGAGGGGCATGAAATAGGCAATCATACATTTACGCATCCAAACATTGCAAAGGTCAGCACCAAGAGAGCAAAACTTGAAATTGAAGCAACGCGATTATTGCTGGAATGTATCACCGGTCATTCAACGGTCATGTTTCGCGCGCCATTCAATGCCGATTTCGAGCCACAGAAATACGAAGAGTTGGTTCCGGTTGCCATTGCACGCCAACTCAATTATTTGGATATCGGCGAATCCATTGATCCGCTTGACTGGGAACCTGGAACCTCCGCCGATTCTATCGTCGCCAGGGTTATTCGCCGCAAGCAGGAGATGACGAACCAGGATCTCAGCGGTAATATTATTCTT
>DATGFZ010000111.1:0-13700 GCA_035308805.1 Puia sp.
GAGAAAGGAATTACTATAAAAAGCCATGCCATACAAATTAATTACCAATCTAACGGCGAAGAATATACGCTTAACTTAATTGACACTCCAGGACATGTGGATTTCAGTTATGAAGTGAGCCGTGCACTGGCAGCATGCGAAGGGGCGCTGCTTCTGGTCGACGCATCCCAGGGCATACAGGCTCAGACAATTTCCAATTTATACCTTGCCATTGAAAATGACCTGGAAATAATTCCTGTTATCAATAAAATTGACATGGATGGCGCGATGGTCGATGAAGTGAAAGACCAGATCATTGAACTGATTGGATGCAAGCCTGAAGACATTTTATTGGCAAGTGCAAGAACGGGTCAGGGTGTCGACAAAATTCTGGAGGCCATTGTTGAAAGAATTCCCCCGCCGAAGGGCAACCCCAACGCGCCTTTGCAGGCGCTGATCTTCGACAGTGTATATAATTCTTTTCGTGGAATTATCGTTTACTACAAGATAAATAACGGCACTTTAAGAAAGGGGGATAAAGTAAAATTTATTTTTACCGGGGCTGAATATGAAGCCGATGAAGTGGGCATTCTAAAATTGGCTCTTGAACCGCGTGCTGAGATGAGCGCAGGCAATGTAGGGTATATCATTACCGGGATCAAGAACGCGAAAGAGGTAAAAGTTGGAGATACGATGACCTTATCCAACAACCCAACCCAGGAAATTATTCAGGGTTTTGAGGAAGTGAAACCGATGGTTTTTGCAGGAATTTTTCCCGTGAATACTGATGATTTCTCCGAACTGCGCGATTGCATGGACAAACTGCAACTCAATGACGCCTCATTAACCTATGAACTTGAGACCTCCCAGGCATTGGGTTTTGGCTTTCGTTGCGGATTTCTGGGTATGCTGCACATGGAAATAATCCAGGAACGTTTAGAAAGAGAATTTAATCAAACCGTCATCACCACGGTTCCAAACGTAAGTTTTATTGCCTACACTACGAACGGAGAAAAAATTATCGTGAACAATCCCACCGAAATGCCCGATCCCGTGCGTATTGAAAAAAATGAAGAGCCTTATATCAAAGCGCAAATAATTACGAAGCCGGAATATATCGGCAACATCATGACACTTTGTTTGGGCAAGCGTGGAATATTGTTGAATCAAAGTTATCTTACTACCACGCGCGTTGAATTACTTTTTGAAATGCCCCTGACGGAAATTGTTTTTGATTTTTATGATAAACTAAAAAGTCAAACTCGGGGATACGCGTCATTTGATTATCATCCCATTGGTTACCGGGACAGCGATATTGTAAAAATGGATATTTTATTGAATGGGGATAAAGTGGACGCACTTAGCGCATTGATCCATCGCAGTCGTGCGCAGGACTTCGGTAGAAAACTTTGTGAAAAATTGAAAGAATTATTGCCAAGGCAGCAATTTCAGATTGCCATTCAAGCAGCCATTGGTGCAAAAGTTATTGCGCGTGAAACAATTAGTGCGCTGCGTAAAGACGTAACCGCAAAATGCTACGGTGGCGATATAAGCCGGAAAAGAAAATTATTGGAAAAACAAAAAGAAGGGAAAAAACGAATGCGCCAGATCGGCAACGTAGAAGTTCCGCAGGAAGCTTTCCTGGCAGTCTTGAAATTGGACGAGTAAGATCTCCCAAATGATAAATTAACGAAAATTGACCCATGGGAATTCCAGATTCCCTGAATTAGCGATGAAGCTTCCGGTTACAGGGATTGAATGCTTGTTAACAATTGCCTCATGAAATCGCATTTTTTAATGGGCAGGAATAAACTTTCAACATGTTTTTGGGTTTGTAATGTCAGGGGTCATTGACTGCGTCTCCATCTGATTCCTCAATCCCAGGGCCTTTTCTGTTATTGATCGTTGGTTAAAGAGGATATCATTCCTGCACAAGTCAATACCGTTCACCCCGGGGTATTCATTATTCATGATTAATTATTAATTTAGCCTCATGCGCACGCCAATACAAAAAGGAGAAAACATTTTATTAGTTACCTATACCAGTTGGATTTCATTGATCGGACCAACACTCGGGACCCTTATTTTTTTTGCCCTTGGCATCTGGTTGGCTGCTAAATACGGAGGTTACTGGTGGCTTATTTCATTGGTTTCTATAATTTATTTTTCAATAAAATATTTCGAATGGAAGGCAAATATCTGGGTTGTTACCAATGCCCGGGTTATAGATGAATCGGGGTTATTCAGACACTTTGCAAAAGAAAGCCCGCTGGAAAAAATAAACAATGTTTCGTACGACCAATCTGTTTGGGGGCGACTTTTCAATTACGGGAATGTAGAAATACAAACTGCTGCAGAAGCCGGCGCGACGAGTTATTTTAATGTCAATCATCCTAAAAGATTAAAAGAAACCATAACCCAGGCGCAATCTGATTTAGAAAACTACCGGGCTGTGAATCAGGCTACCCAAATGGCGACTGCGTTGGGAGTCCGGGGAAATTCATCTCAAAATATTTCGGTAGAACTTGAAAAACTCTATGAGCTAAAACAAAAGGGTATCCTCAATGATGATGAATACAACAAGGCAAAAAACAAGTTGCTGAATAACTAATTATTGTTCTTCCAGCGCTCTTATCCAATCAGCGTCACTCATTTCAAATCGAATTTCCCCGTTTGGCATCACCGTTTTTTCCTTCCAGCCTGCTTTTCGATAAAATTTTTCGGCTCTCGTATTCGGGCTTGTGCCTAACCAAATTGTTTCATCCGTTTGCGAAAAATACCATTCAAGCATGGTGTCGTGCAATCTTCTGCCAATTCCTTTTCCGTCAAAGTCAGGATGAACAAACAGAGCCCAGACGTTATTATCAAGAAGGTCTACAATAGCAAACCCAACAACCGCACCATCGATTTCACAAACCCAGGCTTTGCCACGGCGGGTTAAAAATTCCTCATAAACAGCAGCGGTAATAAGGTCAGGATTCGGCAAAATGTTTTCTTTAACGGCAATTCTTACTACATGCATTGGTGTTATATCAATTATTTTCGCTTCTCTGAATATCACTTGCTATTATTTTTATATGGTTTCAAAACTTCTTTCGAAATTCCAGATGTTTTTTTACCGGATCCATTTTATTCGGATCATTACATAATATATTCATTCCTGATCTTTGGTCTTTGGGCAAGTTGGTTTTTGTTGACGCCTTTGGCCCCTCTGAAATGGTTTGGTAACTGTTTTAATGAATACAGGTATTGCAAAACATCTTTCCTCTCAGCAATGTATGACATTCCTCAATTCAGGAATTCAGCAACACTGGCATAGGCATCAGCAATATCTTCGATCAGGAAACCCACTCACGTGCTCGCCCCTTCATTCCGTTTCATAAAATATTTATCCATCCGACTAAACAGATAAAAGTTTAACGCACTTCCTTTGCAGTACGGTAAACTGTTCCCTTAAAAAAACAAACCAATTCTTCTTTTTCATTTATGGTCCGAATATCGTAAACTCCTATTTTATTTCCGACATGAATTTCTTTTGCCTCTACATTCAATATTTCTCCTTCTTTTACCTGAGCAGTAAAGCTTATGCTCACGTCCAAAGCGACGGAAACCCTTCCGTGTGAATTGCAAGCAAATGCCAAAGCAGAATCAGAAGCGGAGAATAAAACCCCGCCATGGACGATGTCAAATCCATTGATCATATCTTCTGTCACTTTAAAATGCAGCTTGCAGTAGCCTTTACGGTGTTCATCAATTTGCAGCCCAAGCCATTTCGTGAATTTGTCCTTCTTCAACATGATTTCCAACACGTCTTCCGGTGACATATTTTGTCTGTTCATAATCTTGTTAATTTACAGCATATTTTTCTTTCGAATAAAAATGTTTGCCAGAAATAATTTCTGCCTAATTTCATCATTACAAATTAATAACTATTCAATAAACCCATCTTGAAAAACATTTTAATATTTATTTCATTGGCAAGCTTGTTCAATCCGGTTATTGGGCAAAATCCTCAATTCAAAGTGATCGCTTTTTATACTGCAAAAAACGATCTCGCACATATCAGTTATGTTCATGAAGCCAATAGATTCTTTCCAAAAATTGCCAAAGAGTATAATTTTGTTTATGATTCAACCAACGATTGGAATAATTTAAATCCGCAATTTCTTTCCCGTTACCAGGTTGTTCTTTTTTTAGATACCAGACCTGAGTCGCCTGATCAACGGCTGGCATTTCAACATTATATGGAGCACGGCGGCGCATGGATGGGTTTTCATTTTGCAGGTTTTGCATTAACACCTTCGGACGTTCCGCAAAACTGGGATTGGTATCATAATGTTTTTCTCGGCGCAGGGCAATACAAAGGAAATACGTGGCACCCGACAGCAGCAATTTTAAGGGTTGAGGACACCACACATCCGGCAATGAAACGATTGCCCCATCTTTTTAAATCTTCACCCAATGAGTGGTATAGTTGGGAAAAAGACCTGACGAAAAACCCCGACATTGACATTTTGCTTGCAATTGATTCATCCAGTTTTCCGCTCGGTACAGGACCGAAGCTTTACGAGATCTGGCATAGTGGCTACTACCCTGTTGTGTGGACGAATAAAAAATATAAAATGCTTTATGTAAATATGGGGCATAACGACATGGATTATGACAACCACACCAACAAAGAATTATCTTTTCAATTTGATAATGAAATACAGGATAGATTTATTATTGATGCTTTATTATGGCTAGGTGGTGTAAAGAAATAATCACTGCAAATTATTTGATTACTTTTGATATGCTATGTCACTATTTATCGCATCATTAAATTCAGGCAGTAACGGCAATTGTTATTATGTAGGCAATGAAACAGAAGCAGTTTTAATAGACGCCGGCATTTCTTGCAGGGAAACTGAAAAAAGGATGCAAAAACTGCACCTTTCAATGCAAAAGGTAAAGGCTATTTTTGTGTCCCATGAGCATTCAGATCATATCAGTGGCGTTCCCGGATTGTCAAAAAAATATAAACTTCCCGTTTATATCACCGATTCAACACTGACAGCAAGCGGACTGCCGATTGAAAAGAATCTCGTTCAATCCTTTTCAGCGCACCAGCCCGTAACTATTGGAAATTTATCTATTTTAGGATTCCCGAAATTCCATGATGCAACTGATCCCCATAGTTTTATGATTTACAGCAACAATATTAATGTAGGCATTTTTACAGATATTGGCAGCTTGTGCAAGAATGTTATCAGGCATTTTAAAAATTGTCACGCTGTTTTTCTCGAATCTAATTATTGTGAAGAAATGTTAGCAATCGGCAAATACCCTGAATTTTTGAAAAAAAGAATCAGCGGAGACCATGGACATTTATCAAATAAACAAGCTTTGGAGTTATTTTTAAAGCACAGGGGCAAAAAATTGACTCATCTTATATTATCGCATCTTTCAAAGAACAATAACCGTGTATCGCTGGTAAAAGAAATTTTTGAAACACATGCCGGCAGCACAAAAATTGTCATTGCTGGTCGTTATAAAGAAACGGAAGTTTTTTGCATTGATTCGAATCGGCAATCAAAAAAAATAAATAAAAAACCCTCGGAACTTCAACTTTCACTTTTCTAAATTCATTGTTCAAAAGAGTAGTCTGCCATTCAAATAACGATTTGCCATCCAAAAGGACTCCACCGGAATGCTGATAAGCATATCTTTTTTTGCTGACAAAAAATATTTTGACATTTGGCTTAGATAGAAAAAATATTTGATCTATCCTGGATGATCTTCTTTCCAGATCGGTAAAAAAAACTTGCTGCAATCCAAAATGTATTCATAGAACTCCCAGTCAGTGGCAAAGGATTTTGCAAGACGATAACTTGGCCGGTATTGTCGCATGAATGTATCAAGAGCCGGCGGTTGCAGCCCCGTTATTTTTTTTACAATAGCCTTTGAAAAGCGGTGGTCGATATAATTTTGCTGTTCTTGACTTTCAAGACGTTCCTGCATGGCAAGCGTTCTCTTTTCATTCTTCGAATCTAAAAACAAATCCATATTCAAACCCATTCCTATTCCTGCCCGGCGTGTCGATTTCATGTCATTTATATAGCCCCGACCGGTAAAATCAAAAATCCTTTGATAATCTTTCCGGTTTTCGATGGAATCTGCCCTGTAATTTTTTTGATTAACCGATATCGACTCCAAAGTATCAACAGCTACGTCAAGACTGATATTAAATTGTAATGGTTCTGAAATTGCATTCACCGGAAATTTTGCAGAAGCCTTGCCCAGGTAAGAAAAATAAAGAGAGTCTCCCGGCCGCAGAGAGATATGATAATGTCCTGAAGAATCGGTAACTGTTCCTGCACCTGATGTGCCCATTACTGTTACTGACTGCATTGGATAGAGCTGCGAGCGATCATATACGGTTCCTTTGATCGCCACTTGTGCCAAAACTAACTGATTACAAAACAATAAAACCACTAATGACAAGATATTCCGCACAAACCGCCAATTATTTTATATGAAAGCTAAATCACAATTTATGATTCATGCAAAAAAAAACGCCGATTAACATTTCGGTAATAAATTGATAACATGGTTACAATCAATTTAGTTCTTTCATGACTTTTTTCATAAACGGCAACAATTCATTTGCCATTTCTTCGTGTTCCAGGATAGAAGGATGACCATCGCAGCCGGTTGGGTGCATCGGTTTGAATTCGAATATTTTTAATGCGTGGGGAGATATCGATTGCCGTGTCAGGGACATGCGAATGGCTTGCAAACAGGACAATAACTTTTTTGCTTTCTCGCCATTCAGCATAGGGCTGGTAACTAAAACGATTTGCGTGTTTACATAATGGCCACAAATGATTTTCAAAAACTGTACATAGGTATCAACAAAAATTGTCGAATCAAAGGGGTTACGTGAAGTTTTACCATCGCCGCCACTAAGATCGTTGGTACCTAGCGCAATAACAACCACATCAGGCACGTAATTTTCAAAATTCCATCTTTCGGTGCTGTCGAATCGGAGATAAGCACTTTCATATTGCTGCGGAACGGTCGGTCCGTCACTATTCCAATTGCGATAAATTCCCGCTCCGCTGATTGCACTCAGCATATAATCAACATGGAGACTTCGGGCAATACGTGATGCATAGCTCCAATAAGCATTATGCTGGTCATACCATTTACTTCCATTGTTGCATGGAATTTCTTTATCGTCATCACCAAACCCGCATGTGATGCTATTTCCGATAAATTCAATTTTCCTTTTTACAGTTTCAGCAATGGGTTTCAATTTAAAAGCCCCTACATAATTTACGGTTACCAGTCCGTTTTGTGCTTCAGTTGCTTTGTAGATTCTTACTAAATGCCAGGGTCTTTTTTGCATGACACGGACTACATACCCATAAACATTTGCATTAGCAACCTTTATTCTTCCTTTATATTGGTTATCTAATTCAATCCCAACATAATTATAATCCCCTGGTGAGGAAACATTTCCAAGACCTACAACACAAGAATCCCCTGCAAACTGAAATTCTGCATACGACGCTGAACTTACCAATGCCACAACTCCCTTGTTGGTCATTGTCCGACCATGATAAATAATGGCAGAATTGTCAGCGGCTGTTTTTGTTATTTGTGAGAATGCATTGGTGTAAACAAATGCATAAAAGAAGAGCCACGAAAATGCTTTCATAAATATTTTTTTATGAAGATTGGTTACAATTAAAAGTAAATATAAAATTTTTCCTACCTTGACCTGCTAAAAACAACTAATTATGAAACACACATTTGTGACAGTCTGCTGTTTTCTTCTTTTTGCCTTTGCTTTTTTGGGTAAGAGCTACGCACAGGCCCTAAGCTCCGAAGAAATCAAAGCGCAATTGGTGAAAGAATGGGAACGCGCCAAATCCTACACTGTGGAATACCTCAATGCCATGCCTGCCGATAAATATTCATTCAAAGCTGTAGACAGCATCCGCAGTTTTGCGCAACAAATGCTGCATTTATCAGAAGGTAATTTATTTTTAATGTCAAAAGCATCTCCAATTGCCACTCCTTCATGGAGTAATTCGGATCTTGAAAAAAGTCCGACTGCGCAAAATAAAGATTCGGTGATGTATTACGTAACCGCCAGCTATGATTATTGCATTAATGCGGTAAAAAACTCCGATGTAAATAAATGGGGGGAAAAAGTAAAACTTTTCGGCACCATAGAAGCAACAAGGTTTGCCATGATACTTAAGACGTTTGAACACCAGACACATCATCGTGGGCAGACAACAATTTATATTCGTTTGTTGGGCATTCGTCCGCCACAGGAAAAATTATTTTAATAATTATTTATTCAGACAAGAAAGCCACTTCCTGATGGAGTGGCTTTCTTATTTTTGTTGTCGGGCAAGGCACATCGGTTAAGCCTTCTTGGCTCGCGTTGTTGTACGGGAGGAATTCAATTGAACATTCTTGCTTCGAAATTTCTTTACATATTTGCAAACGGTATTCATGACGCATATATCGCATTTGGGATTTGTCGGTCTGCAAATTTCTCTGCCTAAAAATGACATTGCCATTCCCGCACTCCATTCCTTCTGAGGAAGGACTTCCATAATTTGTTTTTCAATTTTTCCTGGATCAGTCCCTGAGGCAATGCCAAGTCTTGGCGCGACACGCACTACGTGCAGATCAACAATAACGCCTTCTGCAGGTTTTCCCGATTCTCTCAATATCACATTGGCAGATTTTCTTCCTATTCCAGGCAACTCAGTAAGTTCTTCCATTGTCAGCGGGGTTTTTTTGTCTGATTTAATCGCTTTTCCGATTTCAGCAAGCCATTTTGCCTTGTTTACAAAGTTTCGAACTTCGCTGATAAATGGAGATATCACTTCCGGGGTTGATCTCGACAACGCTTTCATATCCGGAAATCTTTTAAAAAAAGTCGGTGCAATTTTATTAATGTGGTTGTCTGAATCCCTTGCTGACAAGACAACCATCACGATAAGTTGATAGACATTTCCATAATCCAATGGATGTTTTGTCCCTTTATATTTTTTTAGTAAAGGTTTAACCGCATCGGACCAATTGACGGTGGCCATAGGCAAATATTTAATTGTCCGCTTCGAATGTACTATAAATTATCATTTCAAAAACACACTTTATGTAACCCGCCATTGAAAACACAATCCATAGCCATCGGGATCAGAGAAATGAATTGCCTTAAAATTATAATGTCTAATTGCCGGTTCGGCCATTTGCAATCCTGCTGAACGGAATTTTTTATATAGCTCAACTATATTTGCACATCCAAAAATAAAAAACTGCATCCTGATGTGCCTTGTTTCTTGATACGTCCGGGACATCCGGTCTTTTCTTCTTTTCACATTGCGTATTTAGCATGAGTTCTATTTCACCCATTTTCAAATACACAAAATTGGAATCGTCGCCTGCTTCAGGTTCCGACTGTAAGTTGATGGAAAATCCAGGTTTGTCCCTGTAAAATGCGAGAGAAACGGCCATATCGAAAACATAAAGCAACGGCGTAATGCCAAAAATCTTGGGCGAATCAGGTGCATTATTTGTTGCCATAACATAAAAAATGATATTTTAATAAATCAGTCTTTCTTTTTTAACAAAATCTCTTCATTTATTAATGCATAAATTTTATCAAAAAACATTTTTACCGCAGCATAATTTTCTTTGGTAAAATAAGAATCATTCAACGTAAAAGTCGCGCGAATTAATATTTCATTATTTTCCTGAAATACCTCCCGCCTGAACATGATGCTTGAATCCTGCATCCGAATAGCAGTCCTTTTGGGAAAATCTTCAATCAGAAAATTATCCGGCGTTTTCAGGTGTATGGACATAAAATAACTTTGCCTGCATCCAAAGTCAATATCGGACAACCTGGATGTATCTCTGAATGGATTTTTTTTAAAGTAAGAAAATAAAAAAGGATTTAAAAAATAGCTTGCGCCGGTATTTGACGGAGTGAAATGAAAACGCATTCGTTGAATGAGCGTGTCATCATTTTCATCATTGCGTTCATCAAATACCGTGTCTACGGACAGCAATTCTACGTTGCCGGCAAAATCCTTGTCAACACCATTATCCTTTTTGTTTTTTTTATCTTCTGCAAAGGTGGCTGATTTTGCATAACCAATTAATGAGAATCGCGATTCCCCTGATACAATACCGCCGCTATCCATGATCAAATTTATATTGGCTTTGCTTTCCATGGGCATTCGTGTATCTGTTATGTATATCCATTTCGACCGGTCCGGGTCAATAATAAATGCTTTGCTATAAAGAATGTTAAGCGGAGGAATTTTAAATGAAGTTCCTCGCTGCGTACAATCCATGATGTAGACCGAATTACTGTCTGCAACCACGACATCAACACTGTTAAATTGACTTAGGCTTGGGAAAGTTTCATCTGTTTTGCCATTGTCGCTGGTACTTACCAATATTGGAAAACTATTTATATTTATTTTCCGCAATAGATTCAACAGTAAAATATTCATTTCTGCACTGCTTCCCGATTTATTTTTCCAGCATTCTTCAAGACTGTCACAATAAAAGGTAAATTCATTATTCCATTTAATATTCTTTTTTACAAATGCATAGACAGCAGCGATCTTAGCTTCATTGTTCATTATTAGTTTCACAGAATCAATAAAATGAACTGTGCTATCCAAAGATTTGTTGAACTGTTTTCCAAAAAAATCCGACCCCAAAAGAATTGAATTGTATTCGCTCCACTCAAGGTTATTGTCTTTAAAGAGCTTTCTGTAACGGCCGCCTTGGGTAACAGCAAATTCTACACGCTGCAGGTTATCTCTTAGTGAAGACATATACGGTTCGATCCGAAAAGAAGGAATATTGCGCATTATGAATTCACGGATTTCTTCATCGTAAAAGCCGCCCCCATTTTTCTTAAACGAAGAATCGCTTTCAAAAGGATTAAAAGTTACAAAGTGATAATTCATACCCATGTATGTGGGGATGGCAAGAGTAACGCTCGAAATAGCAGTCGGCAATTCATCCTGAAAAAACCACGGTTTTATGCTGTAGGAATATTTGTTACTTCTTTTGTACCTGTATTCTATTACAGAACCGTTTTGCAGATTTTTGAATGTAAACGAGACGGAGTTAAAAGATTTTTTCGAGTTTGATTTTTCTTTGGATATTTCTTTTTTCTCTAATTTTTCTTTAACGATATTGCCAGTTGCATCCAGGTTATAGATATAGCCTTCAATATCTTTAATTTTGGACGATTTACTTTCACTGAAATAAGGGATTTTTATATTTGCAGCTGAGAAACCACGCTCATTAAAGATTTTTATTCTATATCGGTATTCGAGGGTTGTTTCGGGAACAGCCGATCTGATAACAGTCTCGAATTCAATTTTCACAGATTGAACCAGATTCATCGCGTTCGCATTTTTTTCGAATGCGCATTCCTTCATGGTAAGTTCGCTCATATCAACCTTCCCAAATTCTGGTATATCTTTTTGAGCAACCAGGAAATGGAATGAACATTGCATGCAAAATAAAAACAATGACTTCTTCATAGCAGAGGTGGTTAGTGTTTATCGTAAACGAATTCTTCGCTTTTGTCTTTGATCAAAAACACAAGAATGTATGAATTGAGTTATAACATATCCATCGGATCATCGCACACCCTGAAATTTTGATTAAACCCATCAATTAACATAACGTCTTCATTTGATAATCGAAAATCTAATGATTCAAAATTTTCTTGCAATCTTTTTTTATTCGATGATTTTGGAATTGCAGAAACGCCATTTTCGATATGCCATCGCAAAATAATTTGTGCCGGAGATCTGCCGTATTTATCAGCGATTGAAATCAATCGCTTATCATCAAATTTTTTTCCTCTTGCAATTGGGGAATATGCCTGCAGTTGAATATTTCTTTGCTTACAATGATCAAGCAATTTTTTTTGAAAAAGCCAGGGTGTAAACTCGACCTGGTCGACTGCCGGAGTAATGCTTGAATAAGCAGACAACTCTTGCAAAAAAGGCAGAAGATAGTTTGCTACTCCAATTGCTCTGGTCCGTTTTTCAGCATATAATTTTTCCAATGCCAGCCAAGTTTGTTTTCTTTTATTCTTTATTGGCCAGTGAACAAGATAAAGATCTATGTAGTCAATATTTAATTTTTTCATACTCTCATTAAATGCGCGAAGTGTTGGATCAAATCCCTGATCAGCATTATTGACCTTTGTGGTAACAAAAATCTCTTTACGAGGCACACCGCTTTTCCTGATTGCGTTGCCAATTTCTTCTTCATTTGCGTACATCGAGGCAGTATCTATCAACCGATAGCCTATTTCCAGTGCATCTGATGTAGCCTGTTCAGCTTCCTTGCCGCGCAAATCCCAGGAACCAAAACCAAGCAAGGGCATTTGCAACCCGTTGTTTAACGTTGTAAAAGGCTGTGCTGAATTCATAACTAGAAATTCAAATTACCATTTTTCCAACCCCAATAATTTTTTTCCCAGATCACTTAATTGTGCAGCTCCATATTTTGTCTTTTCCCAATTGCGCGGGTCTCCCGGGAAGGCGTAACCTTCCGGTGCGATTCTATCTTTCCATGAATTGATCCGCCATTGGCGTAATGATTCATTATCTTCTTCGGCCGGCATCATGGAAATATATTGGGCAATGCGGACTTTCCTATCACTGAGGTTTGGCCTAATTCCGTGCGGTTGAAGACTGTTAAAAATTAAGAGGTCGCCCATTTCCATTTTTACTTTCTTTAATTCGAATCCATGAACATCAGGCTTGAAATGATCCCGATCTTCAGGCTGGGTCATTTTCCATGTGTCATAATTGCGAAATAATTCCGGCGCACATTGGAACCCGCCTGTATTTTCATCCGTCTGATCTGACAGGGCAAGCACACCTTGCACATTAACAGGTTTTGTATCCGGATCATAATCCCAATGAATAAATCCCTTGTATTCAAATCCCGGACGCATCGGAAAATTTAAATTTGCACGATCGATGGTGACCCATAATTTTTCAGTTCCCCAAATATCCACGAAAGCGTCATACACACGTTGCGTTTGCCGGTTGTTCCAGAGATATTGATTGTTGTAAACCTCTACCATTCCGGTATTGGTAAGTTCTTTCATTTGGATTTCAGCACGCGGAGGTGCATACCATGTTTCAGCATCATCCGGGCTTTTTTCTTCAAATTCCCATATAAAATCTGCTGCTGCCTGGGCTTGTTCACGGCTCACCGCACTCTTAATGACGATGTAACCGTTCTCATTCCAAAATTTCCAATCATCTTCACTCAACACACGCAATGGCTTACCATCACTGCGATCATTAAATTTAACTACGCTGCTCTTTGCTGTCGATGGATTGCCCGGAATGTCTTTATGCGCGTTGTTTGGCGCCATGGTCGGAGTCGTTTTTTGCTCCATTGTCTGTTGTTCCATATAGTTTACAATTTATACATGTCAAAATAATTTCTTGATGAATTTAAGATTTTCTGAAGCAATCATAAAATGAGTATTTGAGATACAAGGCAATTGTGATAATTTTGCACTACCCACTGATTTATTTTGCAGGTCTTCTAATTATACCTTTGAAGACATTACCCGGAAACGCTAGGAATTTTCGATCCTTTAACTTATAAATTTCATTTCTATGGCAAACGAAAATTTGCAAACTCCATTT